>DASTRT010000219.1:0-3819 GCA_035761085.1 Methylophilaceae bacterium | reverse complement strand
CACCGAATATTCTGCCTTTGGTCGTGATTTTCAGGTTTCGCCATTGAAGCTCATCATCGGCATCCTGATCATCGCCTTCGTGGTGCTGGAACTGATCCCGGCATTTTCCAAGGTTTCGCTGCACTCCAAATGGCTGCCGCTGGGCGGCATCGTAAGCGGTTTCTTCGGCGGCCTCTCCGGCCATCAGGGCGCATTCCGCAGCATGTTTTTGCTGAAATCCGGGCTTAACAAGGAAGCCTTCGTCGCCACCTCGGCCGTGCTAGCCGTCATGGTGGATTTCTCACGTATTCTGGTTTACGGCGCCGACATCTCGCTTAGCGGCAGCTCGGTCGATTGGCCGCTGGTCTTCGCCGCCAGTGCATCAGCTTTCGCGGGCGCCTATCTTGGCGCAAAGATGCTGAAAAAGGTCACGATCCAATCGGTGCAGATTACCGTGTCGCTGTTGCTGGTAATTGTGGCTGCGGGTTTAATGGCAGGCGTACTGTAAGCCTCTGCTTTGGCACTGGTCGACAGAGCCTGTCATGAATGAGGGGTTAACCAAACGCACATGGCAATTTAGACTACATTTCCTGAACAACTGATTGATTTAGGCGAACATGAACGAAATCCCTACCCGCCCGGACGACGACGTCTACAAAACCCTGCTTGAATCCACCAAGGCGATTCCATGGAAGATCGATTGGAAAACCATGACCTTCGCCTATATCGGCCCGCAGATCGAGGCGCTGTTGGGTTGGGAGCCCGCGAGCTGGGTCAGCGCCAACGACTGGGCGATGCGCATCCACGAGGAAGACCGGGAGGGCGTGGTGAATTTCTGCGTGTCGCAGTCGAAGTCCGGCATCGACCATGAAGCCGACTACCGCGCACTGACCAAGGACGGCAACTACGTCTGGATCCGCGACGTGGTGCATGTAGTGCGCGATGCGCAGGGCGAGGTGGAAGCGCTGGTCGGCTTCATGCTCGACATCAGCGAGCGCAAGAAGACCGAGGAAAAAGTAGTCGCGCTGCAAAAGGAGCTGGAAGCCCTCTCCTATCGCGATAGCCTGACCAATGTGGCCAACCGACGCATGTTCGACCTCATTATGGAACGCGAGTGGGCAGACGCGCAGCGCAACAAGCAACCGCTGTCGGTGATCCTGCTCGATATCGACTACTTCAAGCAGTACAACGACCACTACGGCCATCTGCAGGGTGACGAGTGCCTGAAAGAAGTCGCGCAGACCCTGAGCGATGTGGCCGTTCGTCCACGTGACTTCCTGGCACGTTTCGGCGGTGAGGAATTCGTTCTGGTACTGCCGGAGACCAATGCTGAGGCCGCGCGCAAAATCGCCGAGCGTTGCCGCGAATTCATTGCCCATGCCCGCATTCCGCATGCCAAATCGTTCATCGGCGACACCCTGACCATCAGCCTGGGCGTCGGCACTCTTACTCCCGGCCGCGAAAACACGGCTAACGCCTTCATTCGCGAAGTGGACCGCCGCCTCTACGAAGCCAAGCAGAAAGGCCGCAACTGCATCGTGGACGGTAATTAGCGCCCAACGTGCTGCGCATTGGCATCATCTCCGATACGCATGGCTTGCTGAGGCCGGAAGCCCTGCAAGCGCTGCGTAGCACGGACCATATCATTCACGGCGGCGATATCGGCAAGCCAGAAATCCTGCAGACATTAGCGGAAATCGCACCTGTAACTGCAGTGCGCGGCAACAACGACAAGGGCTAATGGGCAGCGGCATTGCCGGAGACCATCCGGCTGCAGTTTGAAGACATCCACATCTTCGTCATCCACGACCTCAAGGAACTCGATCTCGCGCCGAAAGCCGAGGGCATTTCGGTCGTCATCTCGGGACATTCACACAAGCCCTCCATCCAGCAGCGTGAAGGGATGACCTACCTCAACCCGGGCAGTGCCGGACCGCGCCGCTTCGAGCTGCCGATTACTGTTGCGGAGCTGGTCATCGATGGCTCAGCGTTTTCATCACGCATCATCCAGCTGAGTCAGCATTAGCATGGTTTATCGTTTACTGGCCGATGGAGCTCTCGTTCTGCATCTGCTGTTTATCGTGTTTGTGGTGTGCGGCGGACTGTTGACACTGCGCTGGCCAAAGGCGGCCTGGTTGCACCTCCCCGCTGCCTCCTGGGGTGCTTTTGTCGAGCTCACGGGCCGGCTGTGCCCACTGACAGATTGGGAAGTCAACTTCCGGCAAGCAGCCGGCCAGAGCGGATATACGGACAGCTTCATCGAGCATTACCTGTTGCCCATCATCTACCCTCATGAACTTACACGGGAGATGCAGCTGATATTGGCGGGCCTGGTGATTTTGGTTAATGTGATGATATATGGATGGGGGATATATCGATGGGGGCACTCCCGCTCAGGCAGCTAAAACAACACTATCTTGGCCTGCTCGGCACCACTTACCTGCTGATCTGGTTGGGGCTTTCCATCCACCCGCTCTATCGCCAGGATTGGCTGCTGGAAAACCTGCTGATTTTCATTGCCCTACCCATCATTGCAGCCAGCATTCGCTGGTTCCGCCTGTCGAACCTGAGCTATACCCTGATCTTCATCTTTCTGAGCCTGCACACGTTGGGGGCACACTACACCTATGCCGAAGTGCCGTATGACCAATGGGCAAAAGGCCTGACCGGTCACACACTGAGCGGAGCGCTCGGCTGGCAGCGCAACCATTACGACCGCCTGGTGCACTTCTGCTATGGCTTGATGCTGGCCTACCCGGTACGCGAAATGTTCATGCGCTTCGTGGCGGTTCGCGGGTTTCTCGCGTATTTCCTGCCGCTGGATCTCACCATGTCCACTTCCATGCTGTATGAACTGCTGGAATGGGCTGCGGCGGAACTGTTCGGCGGCGACCTGGGGCTGGCTTATCTAGGAACGCAGGGTGACGTCTGGGATGCGCAGAAGGACATGGCGCTGGCTAGTCTGGGAGCCCTGATCGCCATGCTCATCACGGCATATCTGAACTACCGCAAAGCCAGACGCTAATCGAAATTCAGGTGTTCCGCCTGGCGCGCCTCAAGTGCATCCATGAGCTGGCTGCGCTGATCATTGGTCATGTCCCACCACTCGCGTATCTCCTCGATAGTGCGAAAACATCCCAGACACAAGCCGGTGGCTTCGCTCATGGTACAAACGCCGATGCAGGGCGACTGGATTTCAGTTGGGTCGGAGGGCGGCATGTCAGGCAACTTCCAGGGGGCAACGGCAGGCATTTTAGCAGCCCTGCCCGCCAGGCTGAAGCCCGTGCCCGGCCAAATCATCGCAAGGTGCCGATGTACTGGCGCGTACTGCCCAGCAGTTCCTCTTCTTCCCGTTCGGACTCCGGTTCGATTTTCGGCGCCGGCGCCAAGGGTGCTGCCACTACGGGCTTGCCGAACATCAGCTCATCCAGCCGGGTAATGTAGGAAGCCAATTCCTCCAATCCCGGCTTGCGGCCCAGAGTGATGATTTCGCGCGCGTAGTCCTCGTTACGCACCAGCCATTCCACATCGATCACCCGGTTCAGCTTGCGCCGCAGGGTGATATACAGATGCGCGGCGATGGCGGTCTTTTCTGCTGTACTGTCTCTATCGTTCATGATGTGACCCTTTCAGCATGTTGAGAAATATCCAGGCCGTCGTATTCGTCCTCAGGGGTGACGCGCAGGCCGACGAAGATGTCCACAATCCATAGGATGACCCAGGTGACGATGCCGCTGTAGAGCAGGGTGGAAAAGGCACCGATGACCTGTAGCGTGAGATTGGCATCCGCGCCGCTGATCGCCTTATCGGCAAAGACTCCGGTGAGGATAGCGCCTACCA
>DASTRT010000218.1:0-22823 GCA_035761085.1 Methylophilaceae bacterium | reverse complement strand
CTTCTTTCAATTTTGTCGCCATCCCCACCATCGCCTCACGCCATCCCCTGTGGGAAGACCGGCTCGGTGAGGAGGAAATGCGCTCCAACCTTCAGCAGGGGCTGCTGCTGGATCATGGCCGCGAGACCATCGGCACTTCGGTGGTGGATGCGCGGCCCGAGGTGATTCTGAAAATGCCCGGCGATTCCATCGTGCCTTTCCTCTACACCGTCGCGCTGACCGTGCTGTTCGTCGCTGCCCTGCTGCACTGGTGGTGGACCGTCGGATGGGCCACGCTGGCGACACTGATCTTCACCATTGCCTGGCTGTGGCCCAGGGATACGCTGGCACAAACTGCGGAGGTTGCACATGCCTGAGACCATGGAAATCGCCCAACAACTACCGATTGGCAGCATGGCCCGCCTGTCATCGGGCTGGTGGGGCATGTGGTGCCTGATCGCAACCGAAGCGGCGCTGTTCGCCTACCTGCTGTTCGCTTATTTCTACCTGGGTTCGCAGGCCCACGGTCCCTGGGTGCCGGAACTGCCCAAACTGACCATCGCGCTGCCCAATACCATCCTGCTGCTGGCCAGCAGCTTCGTGCTCTACTGGGCGGAAAGCGGCATCAAGAAAGGCAATCAGGGCCGACTGGTACTCGGCCTCGCGATCACACTGGTCATGGGCATCGTCTTCGTCGGCCTGCAGGGGCTGGAATGGCACAACAAGAAATTCAGCCTCAGCGACAACGCCTACGCTTCCAGCTATTTCGTGACCACCGGCTTTCACATGGCGCACGTCGTGGTCGGTCTGCTGATACTGGCCTGCCTGCTGCTGTGGGCGGTGCTCGGCAAATTTGGCCACGAGCGGCACGCGGGGGTTTCCATCGGCGCCTTGTACTGGCATTTCGTGGATATCGTGTGGCTGTGTGTATTCACCTCTTTCTACTTGTTACCTTACCTGCGATGACCAGGATTTGAGATGACTATGGCAACGCATCAACCTACTTCTTCCGCTTCCTCGCCTCCGCATCCAGCGCCCGCCAGGCATACGGTCAGCAACTTTGCCCTAGGCTTCGGCCTCCTGGCGGCACCGTTTGCCTGGGCGATCGACGAAATGGCGCTGTATTTCGTGGCGAGCCGGCTGTGCGAAATGAAAACCTACAACGTGACGGAAACGCTGGCTCGCGCTACCTCGCCGTGGTTTATCGGTATCAGCGTAGTAGCCTTCGTCGTGGCGCTGGCCGGCGTCTGGGTGGCCTGCGACAGCTGGCGGCGCTCGCGCCACGAAAAGCAGGGCTCGGGCCATAACCTGGTCGAGGTCGGCGAGGGGCGCACGCGCTTTCTTGCCATGACCGGCATGGTCACCAGCATAGGCTTTGCCATCGCCTTCCTGTTCATCTTTTCGCAGATGTTCGTGACGCCCTTATGCTGAAGCTGCTGCGCCGCAATCTGGCCCTGCTGCCGCTTTACGCCTGGAGTCTGCCCGGCTTCTGCCATGGCGGCGAACATGTCGAAAGCTTCGGCTGGAGCGCGGACTGGTGGCTCATCGGATTGCTGCTGGCAGCGACAGGGTTTTATGCGGCGGGATGCCTGCGCCTGCGGCATGACGGCAGCCTGGGCAAGGTACTGGGGCCGTTGCGGCAGCTCGCCTTCTGGAGTGGCATGCTGATTTTGATACTGGCGCTGCTGTCACCAGTCGATGCGATTGCCGACCGCATGTTTTCCGTGCACATGGTGCAGCACCTGCTGCTCATGATCGTGGCGCCGCCGCTACTGGTCTGGGGCCGGCCCATGCTGGTGTGGCTGTGGGCCTTTCCGCTGGATAGGCGGCGCAGCATTGGCCGTTGGTGGAATGGCTCGCGAAGACTGCGGACAACCTATGAGTTTCTCATGCGGCCGCTCAGTATCTGGCTCCTGGCCAGCGTGGCGCTATGGCTGTGGCATATCCCCGGCATGTACGACTGGGCGCTGGACAACGAATTCGTGCATGGCGTGGAGCACGCCTGCTTCTTCCTCACTTCGCTGGCCTTCTGGACGCTGGTGACCGCGCCTTACGGCGAGCGCCAGGTCAATCACGGCCTGGCCTTGCTGTCACTGTTCACCTTCGCGCTGCACAGCGGCATCCTGGGCGCGCTGCTGACCTTCGCTACCAGCCCCCTCTATCGCATGCACGGCCTGCCGCTCTATTCCCTGACGCCGTTGCAGGACCAGCAGCTGGCCGGCCTCATCATGTGGATACCCGCCAGCGTGATTTATGTGGGCGCATTTGCCTGGCTCTTCGTCAAATGGCTGGAACATGCCGAACGCACAAGCTGGAAGGCCTCTTCGCCATGATGGCAGCCTGTTCAACGTCCTCGTGTACCTGGGTTTGCACCCTATTTGCGCCGCATGACGATTGTCAGTTTGTGGCCGGCCGCTCAAAAAGGCATCAAGGAGAAGAAGTAGCGCAGGCATCTGCACGGATTTGGCAAAGGAGCGAGTAATGAAGAAGGACAGAAACCCTAACCGTTATTTCATGATAGCCAACGCGCTTCTCCTGACGCTGGCCCTGAGCGCCTGCGGCAAACAGCAGGAAACGCCCAAGCAGCCTGAGGTGGCGACCGGCGGCGATCCCGCACGCGGCAAGGACCTCATCGTCAAGTACGGCTGCAAGACTTGCCACACCATAGACAGTATCGACGGGCCGAACGGCGTGGTAGGCCCGCCGCTCAACGATATCAAGAGCCGCAGCTATATCGCCGGCGTGCTGACCAACACGCCCGCCCACATCCAGGAATGGATCATGGATCCGCCCAAGGTGAAACCCGGCACCGCAATGCCGAAACTGGGCGTCAGCGAGCAAGAGGCCCAGGATATCGCTGCCTTCCTGTATAGCCAGTAACGGCTGGTCAGGCGCTAGCTGGCCCAGGAATACTGGATGCCGCGCAGTTCGCAGGTCTTGAAATAGCCTTCCAGTTCGTCGGCCGGCAGCGGCTGGCAGATCAGGTAGCCCTGGATTTCGTCGCAGTCCGCGTTCTGCAGAAATTCCAGCTGTTCGAAGGTCACCACGCCTTCGGCTACCACTTCCAGCTCCATGCTGTGCGCCATGGCGATGGTGGCATTGACGATGGCGGTGTCGTCCGGATCCTCGCCGATGTCGCGCACGAAGGTCTTGTCGATCTTGAGCGTATCGATCGGCAGGCGCTTCAGGTAGTTGAGCGAGGAATAGCCGGTGCCGAAATCGTCGATGGAGAGCGACACGCCCATCTGCTTGAGGCGCAGCAGGATGTCGTAGGTGGATTCCAGGTTCAGCATCAGCGTACTTTCGGTGATCTCCAGCTCGATATAGCGCGCCTCCAGCCCGGTCTGCTCCAGTACGTGGGCGACCATGTGGCAAAACTCCGTATTGAGCTGCTGGGCTGATACGTTGATGGACATCTTGATCGGCTTGAGACCGGCCTGCCGCCAGCGCATCATCTGCCGGCAACCTGACGTGAACACCCACTCGCCCAGCGCGTCGATGAGGCCGATCTCTTCGGCCAGCTCGATGAAATAGGAAGGATAGATCAGGCCTTTTTCCGGATGATCCCAGCGCACCAGCGCTTCCACCGCCACTATCTGGTTGGTATGCATGTTGAGGCGCGGCTGGTAATGCAGCAGCAGTTCGCGGGATTCGATGGCCTCGCGCAGCCGGCTCTCGCGGCCCAGCCGCTCCAGCGCCTTGTCGTTCATTTCCGGCGTGTACAGGCAGAACTTTCCAAGGCCGCGCTCCTTGGCGGCATACATGGCGAGGTCGGCATTCTTGAGCAGCACATAGGGCTGGTCGCCGTCCTGCGGATACAGGCTGGCGCCAATGCTGGTGGAGACGCTGAGCGTGGTGCCGTCCAGTTCCACCGGCTGGCAGATGACGTGCAGCAGATGGTGGGCGAACTGCTGGATATGGCCGGCATCGGTGATGTTTTCCAGCACCACGACGAACTCGTCGCCGCCCAGTCGCGCTACGGTATCCACATCGCGCAGGGAATAGCGCAGCCGGTCCGCCACTGCCTTCAGCAGCAGGTCGCCCTTGTCATGTCCCAGGCTGTCGTTGACGATCTTGAAGCGGTTGAGGTCCATGAACAGCACGCCAACCATGGTCTTGTAGCGTCGCGCCTGCTCGATGGCGTGCTGCATGCGGTCATACAGCAGGTTGCGGTTCGGCAGCCCGGTCAGCGCGTCATGGTTGGCCAGATACAGGATGCGCCGCTCGCTGCTCTTGCGGTCGCTGATATCCTTGACCACGCCATGGACGCCGACGATGACGTGGTTGACGATATTGGGCAGCAGGCTGATGCTGGCGTCGATCTCGCTGCCATCCTTGTGCACCAGGGTGAATTCGGCGGTTTGCGGGTCCCCCGCCATGGCCTTGAGGAATGCCTGCCGCAGCAGTTCGAACGACGATTTCCTGACCAGCGGTTCGAGCTGCATGGACATGAGCTCATGGCGCGTATAGCCGGTGAGCTTTTCCAGCGAGGCATTGGCCGAAATCAGCCGGCCTTCGCGGTTGAAGGCGAATACGCCATCCGGGTGATGGGCGAACAGTTCGTCGAAACTGGTGTGCGAATTCTGCGTGGAGGCGCCGAGCAGGCGGGCATACTGCTCCTGGCTGCTGCTGACCATGACCACGCGAGTCGGCTCGCCCCGGGTGTCGCGTTCGGTATCCCAACGGCTCAGCACGACGATGCGCTGGCCGTCGGCATGCCGGCAGCTGATTTCGCCTTCCCATTTGCCTAGCTGCAGGACTTCCTGCCAGATGGCGTTGCGGCTCTCCGGTTCCTCCTGCAGGAACAGGCTATCCCACGAGCGGCCTGTCGCCTGCTTGCGGCGGTAGCCGAACAGCTGCTCGGCGCCGGCATTCCAGTACTCGATGATGCCGCGCATATCCACCGTGACGATGGCGTCACGCGACATATCGAGCAGCGTATGCGCAAAAACCGCTGCCTCCGGCTTGGCCGTATCCATTTCTTTAGAGGTTTCCATTTGGGTAATGGGCTGCGAGGGAGCTGGCAGCCTGGGGATCGTTTATCCTGATGATCAACCAAAATGCTCACTTTTTCACCTATCTAAATAGATAAGGTGAACCACAACACCGACCTCATGCACCGGTTTTACACTATACTTTCCTTGGCCTCTGTGAATCGCAGCACACAAGGGCCGGTATTTTTCTGTTTCCTTTTCCTGACTTGATGAGGCCATGAAGCGCAGCCCTAGTAAAACGGCGACTTCCAACAAGCATCTGCCAAAATTCGGTGTGGTGGGTATCGGCTTCTCGGCCGGCGGCTGGCCCGCGCTGACCCAGCTGTTCCAAAGGCTGCCGCCCAACAGCGGCATGGCTTTTGTCGTGGTGCTGCATCTGCCGCCGCATGAAACCAGCTCTGCCGATGTCATTCTGCAACGTTCCACGCAGATGCCGGTCAAGCAGGTCACCGGCCCCACGCTCATGGAGCCCAACGCCATCTACGTGATCGCGCCGCATCAGCTCATCAGCATCAATGACGGCTACCTGAGCACGCGGCAATTCGAGCGCCAGCTGGGCTCGCAGGTGGTCATCGACACCTTTTTCCGGACGCTGGCGGAGGCCTACGAAAGCCGCGCCATCGCCATCATCCTGTCAGGCACCGGTACCGATGGCGCACTGGGCGTCAAGAGCATCAAGGAATGCGGCGGCGTGACTCTGGCCCAGCATCCGAGCGAAGCGAGCTTCGACAGCATGCCGCTGGCCGCTATCGCCACCGGCGCTGTGGACTTCATCCTGCCGGTGGCCGAGATGCCACGCAAACTCATGGATATCTGGCAAAACGCCAGGAACATGGTCCTGCCGGAGCCGGACGACGATGAGAGCCTTGTTGTCGATGGCATCGAAGGCAAGGAAAAGCACTACAACCAGATACTGCAGGATATCCTGCTGCTGCTGCGTAACCGCACCGGGCACGATTTCCGCCACTACAAGCGCGCCACCATCCTGCGCCGCATCGAGCGTCGCATGCAGGTACGCGGCGTAACGACACTGGGCGCCTATCTGAGTTTGCTGGAGGCGGACGCCGACGAGCATATCGGCCTGCTTAAAGACATGCTGATCGGCGTCACCAATTACTTCCGTGACCGCGAAGCCTTCGACGCGCTGGACAAGGAGGTGCTGCCGGAGATTTTCAACAGCAAGCACGGTGACGATCAGGTACGCGTCTGGGTGCCGGCCTGTTCCACGGGCGAGGAGGCCTACACCCTGGCCATGCTGCTGGACCGGCATGCCAGCCACCGGCCCACGCCGCCGCAGATCCAGTTGTTCGCCTCCGACATCGACTCCCGCGCCATCGCATCTGCCCGCCTCGGCAGCTACACGGCCTCTATCCTGACCGATGTGCCGGAGGAGTTCTCCACCCAGTATTTCACCAAGGAAAACGAGCAGTACGTCATCCGCAAGACCATCCGTGACAAGGTGCTGTTCGCCGAGCACAACCTGCTGCGTGACCCGCCATTTTCCAAGCTGGACCTCATTTCCTGCCGCAATCTGCTGATCTACCTGAACAAGGATGCACAGTCACATCTGTTCGACGTGTTCCACTTTGCGCTGAACCCGGGAGGCTACCTGTTCCTCGGCAGCTCGGAATCGGCCGAGATGGCGTCGCACCTGTTCACGCCGGTCGACAAGAAACACCGCATCTACCGCGTCAAGGTCCTGTCACGTTCGACGCGTTACGCGCCATCGATGTCCAGCAAGCCACTGCCGCGCACGCCGGAAGCCCTCACTGCCAAGCGGCCAAGCAAACGCCAGGTATCGTTCGCCGAAATCCACCAGCGCGTGCTGGCGCAATATGCACCTCCCAGCATCGTCATCAACCATGACTACGATATCGTCTATATCTCCGACCGCGCCGGCCGCTTTCTGCAGCACACCGGCGGCGAGCCCTCGCGCAATGTGCTCAATCTCGTGTTGCCGGAACTGCGACTGGAGCTGCGCACTGCCGTATTCCAGGCCATACAGTCCGGCAAGAGCGTGGAAGCGCGGCAGGTCAGGGTTTCACGCGACAATCGCAGCTATTTCGTCAACATGACGGTGCGGCCGTTCCGTGACGAATCGACCGAGGCGGACCTGGTGCTGGTGCTGTTCGACGAGGTCGAGCAGACCATGAGCGAGCCGGCCGAGAACGATGCCGAGAGCTCCAGCAACAAGGTTCTGGCGCAGTTGGAGGAAGAGCTGCAGCGCACCAAGCAGCAGCTGCAGGAGACCATCGAGCACTCGGAGATTTCCAACGAGGACCTGCGCGCCTCCAACGAGGAGCTGCAGGCCATCAACGAGGAGCTGCGCTCGGCGACCGAGGAGCTGGAAACCAGCAAGGAAGAGCTGCAGTCGCTCAACGAAGAGCTGGTGACGGTCAACTATGAGCTCAAGAACAAGATCGACGAGACCAGCAAGGTCAATGACGACCTCAACAACCTGATCGCCTCGTCCGATATCGCCACCATTTTTGTCGACCGCGGCATGCGCATCAACCGCTACACGCCGCGTGCGGCCAATATCTTCAACATCATCCCGACCGACATCGGCCGCTCGCTGTTCGACATCACCCACAAGCTGGCCTACCCGGAGCTGGGCGACGACGTCAAATCCACCTTCGAGACGTTGCGGCCCAGCGAACGCGAGGTGCGCAGCAACGACGGCCACTACTACATCGTGCGTCACCTGCCTTACCGCACCATGGAAGACCACATCGAAGGCGCTGTCATCACCTTTTTCGACATCACGCAGCGGCGCGAGGTGGAAGAACGGCTGCGCGTCGGCCCGGACCAACAGGCGCTGGGCGTGCTCGAAGAAGGTATCCGTACACGGCTCACGGACGACATGGCGGAATCACTGCGCCAGATCTCTGCCAACCTTGACGCACTGGCACAGCTGCCGGACTTGCAGCCGCTGCACGAGCCAGCCGCCCAGACCATCAAGAACATCCGTCAGGCCGTCACCGCAATCCAGCTCAACGTACTCGACAAGCTGCAGTCCTTCCCGCCCAAGAACAAAACCTAGCTGTTACGCCTTAAGCGGCGAGGCCAACGGAACGGGAAGCCTTTCCCGTTCAGGATGGCCATTTAATCACAGCGAAATTCTTCATGAACCAGGCGTTCGACATCGTCGTGATCGGCGCATCGCTGGGCGGCTATCGTGCCTTGCAGAACATCATCTCGGCACTGCCCGAGACGTATCCCGTGCCTCTCTGCATCGTGCAGCATATCGGTCGCCACGAAAGCGCACTGCCGGAGCTGCTGCAAACCGTGACCGGTCTCACGGTACGCTATGCCACCGATAGGGAGCCGCTGGCGCCGGGCCGCATCTATATCGCCCCGCCGGATCGCCATCTGGTCATCGGGGACAACCGGTTGAGGCTGTCCAATGGGGCCAAGGAGAACTACACGCGCCCTGCCATCGACCCTCTGTTCCGCACGGCGGCGGTGGCCTATCGCGAAAGAGCCATTGGGCTGGTGCTCACGGGCGAACTGGATGACGGGACTGTTGGATTGCAGGCGATCAAGGCCTGTGGCGGCATCGCCATGGTGCAGGACCCGCAGGAGGCAGAAGCTGCCAGCATGCCGCGTAGCGCGCTGGAACATGTGGAGGTGGATTACTGTCTGCCGCTCGACGGCATCCCGCAAACACTGATCAAGCTGGCTAACGGCTCGCCCCGCGCGCCAGCCGCCCACGTGCCGGAGTCGGTATTTTTCGAGTCAAGGATGAATCTCTCGCAGGAGAGCTCAATGGAAGAACTGGACAAGATCGGCAAACCCTCCAGGTTGACCTGCCCCGAGTGCAACGGGGTGCTATGGGAGGTCAATGCACCAGAGATGCTGCGTTTCCGCTGCCATACGGGCCATGCCTTCAGTGCCGGAGCGCTGGACCTGGCGCAGAACGAACAGCTGGAAGAGGCCATCTGGTTCGCCATCCGTGCCCTGCACGAGAAGCGCCGCCTGCTGGATCGTCTCGCGCAGTCGGCACGGGAGGGCGAGCGGGAGCATGCCGCCCGCGAATATGAAAAATCCGCCGCGCTGTCTTTGCAACATGCCGCCAGGCTGCAGGAGCTGGTTTCCGTCCGGCAGGGCGAGACCGCCACTGGTTCCACAGAGGTGGATCAGCCCTGATAAGCCTGCTGCAATCGTGCAATGTCCAGCTTGTGCATGCCGAGCAGCGCCGCCATGAGGCGTTCCGTTTTCGCACGATCGCCGCAGGCGAACATCTCCGACAGCTGCGCAGGCACAATCTGCCAGGAAAGGCCGAACTGGTCCTTGAGCCAGCCGCACTGCTGCGCAGCCGGGTCGCCGCCTTCGCCGAGGCGCTGCCAGTAGTGGTCGATCTCGGCCTGGGTGTCGCAGAACACCTGAAGCGAAACGGCTTCGCTGAATTTGAACAGCGGCCCGCCGTTGAGCGCCGTGAAAGGCTGGCCGGCGAGTTCGAACACCACGGTGAGCACGCTGCCTGCCGGTTTGCCGTGGATTTCATGGCCGGCTTCCCCGTAATGCGTGGTGTGTACGATGCGCGAATCGGGGAAGATGGAAGTATAGAAACGTGCGGCCTGCTCGGCCTGCTGGTCGAACCACAAGCACGGTGTGATTTTGAGTTTCATGCAGGTCTCCTGTCATTTGCGTCGGGATGGGCCGGCTCGGCCGCGGCTTCTCCATCCTCAGGTTCGGGCAGGCGGCGCGCCAGTACCTTGTCGATGCGCTTGCCGTCCAGATCCACCACTTCGAACTGCCAGTTTTCCCATTCGGCGATGTCGCCGGTCTTCGGCATACGGCTCAACAGCCACATCATCATGCCGGAAAGCGTATGGTAGCGACCCTTGTCCTCCTCGGGCGTCTGCCTGAGGTCCAGCCTATCCTTGAGCTCGGGAATGGGAATCAGGCCGTCGAGCAGCCAGGAGCCGTCCTCGCGCTGCACCGCCCAGGCTTCCTCCTCGCTGTGCGGCTTGAATTCGCCGGTGACCGCCTCCAGCACGTCCTGCAGCGTCACCAGCCCCTGGATTTCGCCATATTCGTCGATGATGAATACCATCTGCACACCGGAAACACGGAACTGCTCCAGCAGCTCCATGCCGGTCAGCGATTCCGGCACATAGACGCAGGGCTGCAGTTGCCCGGTGAGGCTGGCCTGGCCGCCCTTGTGCATCTGGTTGAACAGCTGCTTGGCCGAGATGATGCCCAGCAGCTCGTCGAAACCGCCGCGGCAGACCGGGTAGCGCGAGTGATAGGACTCGGCCACCAGCGCCAGGTTGTGTTCCAGCGGATCGTTGACGTCGAGGTAGACAATGTCGCCGCGCGGGATCATCAGCGAGCTGATCTGCCGTTCGTCGAGGCGGAACACGTTACGCACCATCTTGTGCTCCTCCTGCTCGATGATGCCGGCTTCCGACCCTTCTGCCAGCATGGCGTGGATATCCTCCTCGGTGACGTTGGAAGCCCCCAGGTCGCGCAGACCCAGCAGCCTCAGCAGGCCGTCGGTGGAGAACGAGAGGAGCTTGACGAAGGGCCGCGAGGCGATGGCCAGCGCCGAGATCGGGCGTGCCATCAGGCGCGCGATGCCTTCGGCGTTGAACTGGCCGATACGCTTGGGCACCAGCTCGCCGATGACGATGGAAATGTAAGTGATTACTACGACAACCAATATTGCAGCGCCGAGCTCGCTGGCATCACGATTGACTCCAAGCTCTTGCAGCCACAGGGCAAATGGCGCAGCCAGCGCCGCTTCACCGACTATCCCGTTCAATATGCCGATGGCGGTGATGCCGATCTGGATGGTGGAGAGGAAGCGCGTCGGCTCCTCGCCCAGACGCATGGCGATAGCGGAGGAAGCATCGCCGTCCTCGGCCAGTTTGGCGAGGCGGCTGCGTTTTGCCGTGACCAGGGCGATCTCGGACATGGCAAATACGCCATTGAGCAGGATGAGCGCGATCAGTATCAGGATTTCCATAACGAGTCCTCAGGCCACGGGTGGATGAAACCGCGGTTTGATGAAACAAACCGTGCCGCGATAATATGCAGCAGGGGTAATGCCATCATAAACCCACTTTTCCCGGATGGCTGTGGTGTGCCATTCACAGCAAGCGAAAACGGAGACGCGCATGTTCAGATACATCAACAAGAATATCCTTACCGGCCTCATCACCATGTTGCCGCTGCTGCTGACCATTTACCTCGTCTACTGGTTTGTCGTCGGCACCGAAGCCTTCCTCGGCGAGATCATGCGGGCGGCATTGCCGGACGACCTGTACCGGCCTGGCATGGGCGTCGCCGTCGGCCTGGTGGCGGCCTTCATCGTCGGCCTGCTCATGCATACCCTGCTGGTGCGGCGGCTCTTCTACCATGGTGAACGGCTGGTCTCGCGCGTGCCGCTGATCAAGTCGGTCTACCTGTCGACGCGCGACATCCTGGAATATTTCTCGGCCGAGAAGCGCGAGGAATTCGAGCAGGTGGTTTCCGTCACCCTGGGCAACATGCAGGTGGTCGGCCTCGTGACGCAGACCGACATGGAGAAAATGCCCAAGGATTTCCGCCAGGAAGATAGCCTGCTGGTCTATGTGCCCATGAGCTACGGCATCGGCGGCTTTGCCGTGCTGGTGCCGCGCAGCGCCACGCGTCCGCTCGACATGAGCATGGAAGATGCCATGCGCTTCACGCTGACCGCAGGCGTGACCGGCAGCAAGTCGCTGGAAATCGAAGAAGAGATGGAAGCCGCACTCACCAAATAGGCCGGCGCCCGGATTGCCGGGACTGAACCTTTGCCCCTTGTGGGTGGACGAACATATCTCCAGGCTGAGTTGCGCTAGGCTGAATGCTTGCGTTCACGCCAGTCCAGCCAGCATGGGTAATGCGATTCCTACCAATCTTATCCTGCCGTTTGTTGAAATTTGTCCTGCCACTGCTGATGCTTGGGCTGTCTTTCAATGCCCATGCCGATTATCAGGTCGTTATCGATGCGCCCAAGCCGCTGCACGAACTGCTCTCGCAGTTTCTTGACCTCGCCCGCTACCAGGACCGCAACGACTTAAGCGACGACCAGTTCGATTACATGGTGGCCACCGCGGACGAACAGGTGGCCGAACTCACTGCTACGGAAGGCTATTTTTCGCCGCAGACCACCGTCAAGGTAGGGCAGGAAAACGGCAAGCGCCTGGTTCGCATCAAGGTGGAGCCCGGGCCGCGTACCAAGGTGACCAAGGTGGATGTGGACGTCAAAGGGCCGGCGCAGCAGCGCTCGCCCGAGCAGGTGACACGCCTCATCCGCGAGTGGCCGCTGGTCAGTGGCCAGCCGTTTCGCCAGCAGGATTGGGATGCCGCAAAGCAGCACAGCCTGCAGCTGCTGCGCAATCATCTGTACGCGGCCGCCGAGCTCGCCGATTCCCAGTCACGTGTGTATGCCGACCGCCAGCAGGCCGAGCTTTCTGCCACTTTCGACAGCGGTCCGGCCTTTACGTTGGGTCCGCTCAAGGTGACCGGCACCCACCGCTATCCGGAATCCATCGTGCAGAATGTGAATCCGCTGAAGCCTGGCGAACCGTATGATGCCGACCGGCTGCTTGCGCTGCAGCGACAGATCCAGCGTACGCCGTATTACAGCAACGCCGTCATCGATATCGAGCGTGACCTGGCAAATGCGGAAAACACGCCGGTGACCGTGGCGGTGACTGAATTCCCCACCCAGCGCATCAGCGGCGGCGTCGGCTATTCCACCGACACCGGCGCCAGCATCGAGGGCCGCTATTCGCACAACAACGTGTTCGGCAAAGCCTGGGTGCTCGATACCCAGGCCAGGATCGAGCAGGAACGCCAGCTCGCCCGCCTCAATCTCGCCATGCCGCCGGACAAGACCGGCTTCGTCAATGCCGCGGATTTCTCCTACGAGCGCACCACGCTGGAAGGCGTCGACCTGCGCAGCCTGCGCTACGGCTTGTGGCGCAGCCGCACCAGCGATGAGCTGGACCTGGCCTTCAAACTGCAGTACTACCGCGACAGCCTGGAGCAGACCAGCGGCGCCGACATACCTTCGGATATCATCGTGCAGCCCGGCGACCATCAGGCGCTGGTGGCCAGCGTGGAATGGACGCGCCGCAAGGTGGATGATCTCGTCTTCCCGCGCAGCGGCTACATCATCTCGAATTACCTGGGGGCGGCGCTCAAGGGCATGCTGACCGACGAAACCTTCTTCCGCGTTTCCACCCAGATCCGCAAGTTTATCCCGGTGCGCGAGCGCGATCTGTTGCTGCTGGGCGCCAACCTCGGTGCCGTATTCACCAAGGGCGGCGATACTTCGGTGCCGGCTTCGCTGCTGTTCCGCGCCGGCGGCACCGAAACCATCCGCGGCTACGACTACCTTTCCATCGGCAACGAGGTCAACGGCACCGTCTACCCGACGCGCTACCTGGCGACCGGCACAATCGAGTACCAGTACTGGTTCCTGCCCAAGTGGGGTGCGGCGGTGTTTTATGACGTCGGCACCGCTACCGACAATTGGCCGGACAAGGAAATCTTCCAGGGCGTCGGCGTGGGTGCCCGCTGGCGTAGCCCGGTTGGTCCAATCCGTGCCGACCTCGGTTACGGCATCGAGCGCGGCCAGGTTCGCCCTCACTTCTCCCTGGGCATCGTGTTCTGATGGCGTCCAACAGATTGCGCTGGTGGCGCTGGGTCATCGCTGCGGTGCTGGGCCTGCTGGTTTTGCTTATTGTGAGCTTATGGGTAGCGGTGAAGACCGAGGTCGGCGCACGCACCGTGTGGCATCTAGCTACCAGCCTGGACTCCAGACTCTCTGGTGTGTATCGAGGAGGCACGCTCAGCAACGGCCTGCGGCTGGGGGATGTGGGATTCCATGATGCGCTACACCAGATCACGGTCAATCACGTCAGCGCCGACTGGCAGATCGCTCTTTCACCATTGCGACTCACCGTGCATCGATTGGCGCTTGGCGAGGTGCAGGCAACCGTGTTGCCCGGCCCGGATGAACCGACGAAACTGCCGGTGACCCTGCGGCTGCCGCTGGCGATCGATCTACAGCAGGCGAATATTGAAAAGCTGGTGGTGAGCAATGGCGTGGTGAGCCAGACGTTTTCGAATATTGCACTGTCCGCGCATTCGGACGGGCTTAATCACCGGCTGCAGCTGCACAGGGCAGAAACTCCGTTCGGTCATGCCACACTGCAGCTGACCCTGAACGGCGACAGGCCCTTCAGGCTGAGCGGGCAGGCGGCGCTTGAGGGCGAGGCCCGGCAGCAGCCCTATGCACTTACCGCCTCGTTTTCGGGCTCGCTGGAAAAACTGAAGCTGGCTGCCAATGTTACCGCCGCCAGGACTAAAACCCAGGCCAGTGCGGACCTCGTGCTCACGCCGTTTGCTGCCATTCCGTTCACCAATGCCCGCATTAATGCAGCGGGTCTCAATCTGGCGGATTTTGCTCCCGATCTGCCGAAAACCGCCTTCGACATTCATGCCGATCTTGCGCCGGTGAGTACCCAGCCGGTGCCCGACGACCTGGCCAAGCTGCAGGTGGCCGGTCCTATCCGCCTGCTGAATCACCTGCCCGGGGCGATCGACGAACATCGCGTTCCGGTAGTCTCGCTTTCCGCCCAGGCCCGGCTCGATGCGGAGTCGCAGCAGCTGTCAGCGCTTACTATCCGTCTGCCAGGAGGCGGCGAGCTGACCGGCAGCGCGACCAATCGCAGCCCATTGAAGGGCAGGCTCGCTTTACAAGCGCACCACCTCAACCTGGCTGCCCTGCATACTGCACTGCAGCCCACGCAACTGGACGGCCCGCTGACATTGACATTCCAGCCGCAGGAGCAGCAGGTGAAGCTGGATTTGGCGGGAAGCAGCTATTCTATCCGTGCCCATGCCGCCCTCGATGCCAAAAGCATCGTGGTTGAAAGTGCGGAACTGCAGTCCGGCCCGGCGCAACTGACGCTGCAAGGCCAACTGGCGCGCGATGCGAGCATGGCTTACTCGGTGAAGGGAACGCTGTCCGATTTCAATCCCGGCCGCTTCATCAAGACCATGAAAATCCAGGCGCCGCAACCGCAGCAGGACCTTCCGTTCAAGATCTATGAAGCGGACATCAACGGCAGCTTCCAGGTGCAGGGGCAGATCCATCCGGAATTGACTGCCGCGGCCACATTCGGTATCCATGACAGCAGTTACAACGGCTTGCCGATGGCAGGCAGCGGCAAGCTGCAGTTCGCCGGCAAGCGCGTGCTGGACAGTAACGCCCGCCTGGCCGTTGCCGGCAACGAATTTACCGTTAAAGGCGCCTTTGGCCGGCCCAGCGACCGCCTGCTGCTGGATGTCGATGCGCCAGCACTGGATAGACTCGGCTTCGGCCTGGGCGGCGCTCTCAAGCTCAATGGGAGCTTCACCGGCACACTGGAACAACCGCAGGTGGCCGCCGACTTCTCGGCCCGCAACCTGAAATTTGCCGCCCATCGGCTGGCCCGCGGCACAGGGCACATTTCCCTGCAGGGGCTGCCCAAACAGGGTTCGGATGCTACGCTCAAGGTCAATCTGACGGCGCAGGGCTATCGCGGCGAACTGGGGCGCATCGACCACCTGCAGGCCGAAGCGGACGGCAGCTATGGGCAGCACTCCTTGCAACTGGATACCGATGGCGAATTGCGCGGCCAGAAGCTCGATCTGTCGCTACGCGCCCAGGGCAACCTGCATTCGGTCAATGACGCGCTGACGTGGTCCGGTACTGTGAGCCGCCTGGAAAACCGCACTTTCCCGCAAATCCATCTGGCCAATGCGGCCAGGCTGGAAGTCGCGCCACAACTTTTCCGGCTCGGCGCAACGGAGATCAGCATCGCCGGTACCTGGCTCAACATCGACAGCGTAGCCTACGAAGCCGGCGCAATCAGCTCCAAAGGCCAGGCCAATGCGCTCGACGTGGCACACCTGCTCAAGCTGCGGCAGGAATTCACCGGCGAGGCGCCGCCGGTGCAGACCAATCTGATACTCGATGCCAACTGGGATTTCCGGCTGGGCCGGCAGGCGCAGGGCTATGTGCAGGTGCAAAGAAAGAGCGGCGATATCAGCAGCCCGGCCAAGACCGGCGATATCCTGCTGGGCCTGAGCCAGCTGCAGCTGCGCGGGGATTTCGCCGGCGAGCAGCTCAACATCCATACCGCAGTAGAGGCCAGCCGAATCGGCAGGCTAGCGGGGGAAGGCCACATCGGACTGCTGCAACAGGACGGCATGCTGACCTTGTCACAGGATTCGCCAGTTAACGGCACACTGCACCTGGAAGTGCCGCAACTGCGCCAGGTTGGGGCCTTCGCCGGGCCGCGCATTTCGCTCAATGGCCGGTTCGAAGGTACGCTGGATGTGGATGGCACGCTGGGCAACATGGAAGTGAGTGGGCTGATACAGGGCCGTGAGCTGGCACTTACACTCTATGATCAGGGCGTGAAGCTCAGCAACGGTACGGCTCGCATCCGCTTGCATGACAACGTGCTGGAGATGCAGCAGGTCGAGTTTCACGGCGGCAAGGGCACACTGCGCATCACCGGCAGCCTGCCGCTCAATGCCGAGCTGGCGACGCGGCCTGACCTCACTGCCCACATCATCGCCGACAAGCTGCAACTGCTGGCAGATCCTGCCTCGCAGCTCACGCTCTCCGGCAATGCCGAAATCGCCAACACCGGCGAACACTATACGGTGGACGGCAAATTCACCGTGGATAGTGCACTGTTCGACCTGCCGGAGCAGGCGGCGCCGCAGCTATCCAACGACGTAGTGGTGATTCGTGGCGGTGATGCTCTTCCCGCAGCAGACAAGAAGCCTGCAGAGCCGCCGGCCAGCCGCTTCTCGCCGGCCATTCACCTCGACATCAACCTGGGGCGCGATTTCCGCTTCCAGGGCCGTGGCGCCGACCTCCGGCTGGCAGGCCAGATCACGCTGCTGCGCGAACCGGGACACGAGCCGCGCGTGCAGGGCACAGTCCGCGTGGCGGAAGGGACGTTCGAAGCCTTTGGCACCACGCTCGCCATCGAGCGCGGCATCATCAATTTCCAGGGGCCGATGGATAACCCCAATATCAACATCCTCGCCATGCGGCGCAAGCAGGAAGTGGCGGCCGGCGTGCAGGTTACCGGTACTGCCAATAATCCTCGCGTCACCCTGGTTTCCGAGCCCGATGTGCCGGAAGACCAGAAGCTCTCCTGGCTGGTGTTCGGGCATGCTGGTGGCGGCGAAGCGCAGGGCCAGGCGCAGGCGGCGGCGCGGGGGGCGGCGCAGGCACTGGTCAACAAGATGGTGGAGGGCACCAATGTGGCCAAGAACCTGGGCCTGAGCGAAATCTCGTTCAGTACGGGTTCGGCCGGCCAGCAGCTGGTGACGCTGGGCAAGACGCTGACCGACAAGCTCAGCCTCGGTTACCGGCAGGGCATCACCAGCGCCGAAAGTGCAGTGGAACTCACCTATCAGCTGAGCCGGCACTGGTCGGCGGTAGCACGCGGCGGGCAGGTGCTGGGCTTCAACCTGCTGTATTCCAGGCGCTTCGACAGCGTCCGCGAGCCGCGCCGCAAGTACCGGACCGAGAGCAATCCGCGCTAGTCGGTGCATTCCAGCACATAGCACCCTATCCGTTCTGTCGATTGTGAGGTCTATATGGCAGGGCTATAGTTGAACCAAACCTTTGTCGCCATAGCCATACAGCTACCGACATAAGTTTCTCTTATGGAAAAACCCAAACTCCCGCCCGATGAAGTTGAGCGCATCGCAGCCTTGCATGCGCTGAAAATCCTGGACACCCCGCCCGAGGAGCTCTATGACCGCGTCACGCGCATGGTCGCGAAGTTGCTTGATGTGCCGATCGCGCTGGTTTCCTTCGTCGATGAGCAACGCCAGTGGTTCAAGTCGCACTTCGGCCTGGAGACCATCGAGACGCCGCGCGATATCTCGTTTTGCGCGCATGCCCTGCATTCCGATGATCCGTTTGTGGTGGAGGATGCGCAGAACGATGACCGTTTTGCCGATAACCCCCTGGTGACCGGCGCGCCCCGCATCCGCTTCTATGTCGGCATGCCGCTGCATTCGGCGGATGGGCATATTTTGGGCACGCTGTGCGCCATCGATTCAGAGCCGCGGCAATTGGGCGAGCATGAGCGCGTCATCCTGCGCGATCTGGCCGATACTGTCGAAGAACTGTTGCAGCGCCGGCAGGCGGCGGAGCTGACCAGCGACCTGCTGCGGTTTTCGCGTGAGCGCGAACAGCGCTACCGCGACCTGGTCGAGCAATGCCCCGATGCCTTTCTGGTGCATGAAGCGGGCAACATTACCTTCGTCAATGGTGCGGGATTGAAGCTGCTGTGTATCGAAAGCGCCAGCGAGATTCTCGGTAAACCCATGGAATCGCTGATGGCACCGGAAAGCCTGTCAGGATACCAAGCTTCTGACTATCAGCAATCGCAGGCGACACTGCGCGAACAGGAGTGGCTGCGACCCAACGGAAGTAGCCTGATTGTCGAGACATTCAGCGTGCCTTTCGTTTTTTCCGGCAGGAACGCAGTGCAGGTGATAGCGCGCGACATCTCTGAGCGCAAGTATGCCCAACAGGAGCTGGAACGTCTCTCCACGCGCGATCTGCTGACCGGGCTGCCCAACCGTGCCCTGCTCATGGATCGCCTGCAGACTGCCATCGGGCAGTGGCAACGCCATGGTTACAAGGGTCTGATCGCCATGTTCGACGTGGATCATTTCAAGGAAATCAACAATACGCTGGGCCAAAGTGTTGGCGACCAGGTGCTGGTGGCGATTGCCCACAACCTTGGCACCCTGCTCGGTGAGCGCGATACACTGGCCCGCATTGCCGGCGATGTTTTCGTGGTGGTGGTGGAAGACGAGTGCCTGAGCCGTCCGCCGGCCATCCTGCGGCATATTTTCGATACGCTCTCGCAGCCGATCTGGGTTGCCGCCAAGCAGATTTCGGTTTCCTGCAGCGGGGGTTACTGCTGTTTTCCCGATGACGGCGATACTGCAGAAGCGCTGCTGAACGCCGCACAAGCGGCCATGTACCGCGCCAAGGAGCTGGGGCGCGCCAATCTGCAGGCATACCGCAAGGAAATGCAGCCCGCGGCCAATGAGCGTTTTCTCATGGAAAGCCAGCTGCGCCAGGCCATCGAGCGTAATGAACTGGAGCTGCACTATCAGCCCAAGGTGCGCCTCGAAAACGGCCGCATCGTCGGCGTGGAGGCATTGGTGCGCTGGCGTCATCCGGAATGCGGGCTGGTGCCGCCCATGCGCTTCATCCCGCTGGCCGAGGAGACGGGTCTCATCGTCCCGATGGGCGAGTGGATCACCCGCGAGGCCTGCGAGCAAGCCAGGCGCTGGCAGGACGATCATATCAAGGACGTTTCCATCGCCATCAATCTGTCGAGCCGGCAGTTCCTGCAGCCGGATATCGTGGCCTCGGTGCGGGCGGCAGTGGAGGCCACAGGCATCGACCCAAGCTGTCTGGAGTTCGAGCTGACTGAAAGCCTCGCCATGGGCAATCCGGAGAAAAGTGCCGCCATCATGGAAGACTTCAAGACGCTTGGAGTTTCACTGAGCGTGGATGATTTCGGTACGGGTTACTCCAACCTGAGCCATCTGATTCGCTTTCCGGTAGACAAGATCAAGATCGACCAGTCTTTCATCCGCACGATGATGGACAACATGGAGGCGCAGGCCATCGTCAAGGCTATCATCAGCATGGGCCGTACGCTGAAGCTGACGGTGGTGGCGGAAGGCGTGGAAACCGAGGAGGAATTCTCCCTGCTGGCGCAGAACCGCTGCCACGAAATCCAGGGCTACTACTTCAGCAAACCACTGCCGGCAGAGCAGTGCTCGCAATTCATCCTCTCCACACCGCACTTCCAGACGCCGCTTCAATAGCAGAGCCCTTTCTAGGGGCGTTTACCCATTTGTTGATTGCCAATTTTCCGGTAGAGTCGAATGGAATTGAAGCGGAGAGGTAGCAATGGAATCGATTTTCAACCCGATAGGGTGCAATGAGTGCCGCGACAAGGCACGGCTAGGCTTGGATTTCTCAATGGCATTTCAGCCCATCGTCGATCTGCAGGGCAGAGCCATTTATGGTTTTGAAGCGCTGGTACGGGGCATCAAGGGCGAAGGTGCCTATAGTGTGCTTTCGCAGATTAACGAAGATAACCGCTATGTCTTTGATCAATCCATCCGGGTCAAGGCGCTGGATCTGGCCACGAGTCTGAACCTGCCTGGAAAGCTCAGCATCAATTTTCTGCCCAATGCGGTCTACAAGGCCGAGACCTGTATACGTGCGACTCTGGAAGCTGCGCGCCAGCTTGATTTTCCTACCGAACGCATCATGTTCGAGGTGACGGAGGGTGAGAAAGTCATCGACCATGGCCATCTCAAGAGCATCTTTCATGAGTACAAGAAGCATAGCTTTACCACCGCCATCGACGATTTCGGGGCGGGTTACTCAGGCCTCAATCTGTTAGCCGACTGGCAGCCGGACGTCATCAAGCTGGACATGGCGCTGACCCGCAATATCGATTCAGACAAAGTGCGGCGCGCTTTGGTATCAGGCATTCTGAGTGTATGCGGAGAACTGGGAATCAGCGTTATCGCCGAAGGCATAGAGACACGCGAGGAATGTCTAGCGCTCATTGACCAGGGAGTCACGCTGTTTCAGGGATACTTCTTCGCCCGACCCGCATTTGAAGCACTGCCGCAAATTCCGCCCGAAGTCTGGGCGAGCCTTAGTGCCTGACTCTATTAAGATCGTCGATCAGGCTGCCGATGAAATCGGGCTTGCCGAGTTCCACTCCCAGATGGCGCAGGATGTCGTAAGCCGTAGTCAGGTGGAAATAGAAATTGGGCAGCACGAAATTGAGCAGATAGGGCTGGCCGGCGATGTCGAGGTCGCGGTTACGCAACTTGATCGTTAGGCTCTTGTCTTCGCTGCCGTCCACCTGTGTCGCCGTGACGCTTTGCAGGAAATCTATAGTTTTGGCGATGCGAGCGCGCAGTTCAGGAAACGTCGTTTCATTGTCCTCATAGCGCGGAATCTCCAGCCCGGCGAGGCGTGCGGCACAGCCCTTGGCCATGTCGGTCGCGATCTGCACCTGGCGCGTCAGCGGATACATGTCGGCAGCCAGTCGACCATTGGCAAATACACTGGGGTCGATATTGCGGGCGGCTGCGTGCGCTTCCGCTTTCTCCAGAATGGCGGAGAGATTGGTGAGCCCGCGCACGAGCACGGGGATGCTGGCTTGATACATGGATAATGGCATGATGACCTCTTGCGATTTAAAAGAGCATTCTAAGCGAACTTGATCCCTTGCATCTGCACGCTGTGCACCTGTGCAATCTGCCGGGCTTACGAACCCGCACAAGCGCGGTAATATCCGCCTATGCCCCGCAAACTCATCCTGTGCTTTGACGGCACCAACAACAAGTACGCCGCGACCAACACCAATGTGGTCAAGCTCTATGCCATGCTGGACCGCGCGCACGAAGACCAGTTTGCCTACTACCAGCCGGGCATCGGCACTCGTCTGCCGGAAGGTACCTGGGGCAAGCTCAAGCGCTGGGTGCTGAAGAAGCTCGACCTTTCCATCGCCTTCCTGCTCAAGGACCATGTCTGCAACGGTTACCGTTTTCTCATGCGGCACTACCGACCGGGCGACCAGATCTTCATTTTCGGCTTCAGTCGCGGCGCCTACACGGCACGCGTGCTTGCTGCCATGCTGTACAAGGTCGGGCTGTTGTCCGAGGGCAACGAGGAGCTGGTGCCGTTTGCCTGGGATATCTCCAAGCACGAACGTGATTACCGTACCTATTTCACCTTCCGCCGCACCTTTTCGCGGCAAGTGCGGGTGCGCTTCCTCGGGCTGTGGGATACCGTGAGCTCGATCGGCTGGGCCTGGAGCCCGCAGCACCTGCAATACACACGGCAGAACAAGATCGTCGATGTTGTGCGCCACGCCGTTGCGCTCGACGAACGCCGCGCCTATTTCGTGCAGAACCTGTGGAGCGAGCGGCCCAGCGAGACCAGGGGGCAGGACGTGCTGCAGATGTGGTTCCCCGGCGTGCACTGCGATATCGGTGGTGGCTATCCGGAAGCGGAAGCCGGTTTATCCAAGATCACCCTCAAGTGGATGGTGGAACAGGCGCAGGCTTACGGACTGCAGTTTGATGCCGCGCGCAAACGCGACCTGCTGCCAAACAAGTCCATGCCGAAACAGGCGGCCCCTGATGCCGCCGCACCCATGCACAATTCACTGAGCGGCTGGTGGCGCGTGGCGGAGTACCTGCCCAAACAGATCAAGGACCCGACGCTGGGTTACGCCAGACGCTGGATACTGCACCGTGGCCGGCCACGCTTCGTGCCGCCTCGCGCCCGCATTCACTCTTCAGTGTCCGAGCGCATGCAGAAGGTGCCGGATTACCGGCCTGCCAATCTTCCGGAAAATTCAGCCCCAGCCTCATCCGTGTGAGATGCCAAACAGATGGCCCGACTCGGTCATGATAGAGTGGCGCGTCCTGTTTTCGTGCGTGTCTTCATGCGTCAAAATCTCAAGCTGCTGGTATTGCTGATCGCCCTGTTTTGCAGTCCGGCAATGGCGGCGGATGCCGCTACGGTTACCAATTCCACCCCGAGCGAACACATTCCGCCGCACCTGGTGCCCAGCGTCCCTGTCGTTTCCGAGCCGGTGCGTATCACGTCCGTATTCGGCTCGCAGACTCTCAAGGCCTATCCCCTGCCGTTCGAGGATAAATATCCGACCGGCCCTTTCGAGCGGCTGGAAAACAACCGCTATCTCTTCATTACCAAGTGCGGCG
>DASTRT010000217.1:0-6252 GCA_035761085.1 Methylophilaceae bacterium | reverse complement strand
CGGCGGCAAGAAGATCGTGGTGTGTACCATCCAGACCTTTCCATTCGCCTTGAAAGCCGTGCAGGAATTGGCAGCAACGCAAGGCAAGCGATTTGCTGTTATTGCGGACGAAGCGCATAGCTCGCAGACAGGCTCTGCGGCGGCAAATCTGAAGGCAGTGCTTTCCGCCGAGGAATTGCAGGAGCTGCAAGACGGTGGTGAAGTAAGCACGGAAGACATGCTGGCCGCGCAGATGGCAGCGCGTGCCAATGACAAGGGCGTCAGCTATGTAGCCTTTACAGCCACACCCAAGGCGAAGACGCTGGAATTGTTCGGGCGCTGCCCGAATCCAAATTTGCCAGCAAGTGCAGACAACCTGCCAGCTCCATTCCACGTGTATTCCATGCGGCAAGCCATCGAGGAAGGATTCATCCTAGATGTGCTCAAGAACTACACACCGTACAGCCTTGCATTCAAGCTTGCCAGCGATGGCCAGGAATGGAGCGAAACCGAGGTTGAGCGCAGTGCGGCAATGAAAGGCATCATGCGCTGGGTACGCTTGCATCCCTACAACATCAGCCAAAAAGTGCAGGTGGTGGTGGAGCACTTCCGCGAGAATGTGGCGCCGCTTTTAGAAGGCCGTGCGAAAGCAATGGTGGTGCTTGGCAGCAGGTTGGAAGCCGTGCGCTGGCAACTGGCGATAAGCGAATACATCAAATCGCAGAATTACAGGATAGGCACGCTGGTGGCGTTTTCGGGAGAAGTGAACGACAAGGAATCCAGCGCCGATGCCATGTCCGAGAACAGTAAAGTCCTGAATCTAAACTTGCGTGGGCGAGATATTCGCGAAGCCTTTGCCACAGACGAATATCAAATCCTGTTGGTAGCGAACAAGTTTCAGACCGGTTTCGATCAACCGCTGCTGTGCGGCATGTATGTGGACAAGCGACTGGCAGGCATACAGGCGGTACAAACCTTGTCACGGCTCAATCGAGCCTATCCAGGCAAGGACACGACCTATATTCTTGATTTCGTAAATTCTGCCGATGAAGTGCTGGAAGCGTTCAAGACCTATTATGAGACAGCGGCATTGGCCGATGTGACAGACCCGAATTTGGTTTATGACATCCGTGCCAAATTAGATGCTGCGGGCTATTACGACGAACATGAAGTGGAGCGCGTGGTAGCGGTTGAGATGAATCCGGTTTCAGCGCAATACCAACTCAATGCAGCGCTGGAGCCTGTAGCCGATCGTTTGCTCAAGCGTTATGCCGCAGCCAAGAAAAGCTTGCAGGATGCCCAGGACCGCAAGGATGCGAAAGCCGCACAGGAAGCGCAGGATGAGATGAATGCATTGCAGCTCTTCAAATCGGACATGGGTGCTTTCATTCGCGTGTATACCTTTCTCTCGCAGATTTTCGATTACGGCAATACGGCCATTGAGAAGCGCGCAATCTTCTTCCGCCGACTCCTGCCGCTGCTTGAATTCGGGCGCGAACGAGAGGGTGTTGATTTATCGAAGGTGGTGCTCACGCATCATAAACTCAAGAATCAGGGCAAACGCGCCTTGCCTTTGGGTGTGGGTGAACCGCTGCAACCGATGATTGAAACAGGGGGCGGCGAAGTTCGCGAGAAAGAGAAAGCGCTACTTGCCGAGATCATCGAGAAGGTAAACACCTTATTCGAAGGCGAATTGAGCGACGAAGACAAGTTGGTTTATGTGAACAACGTGTTGAAGGGCAAATTGCTTGAATCCGAAATTCTGGTGCGGCAGGCAAACAACAACACCAAAGAGCAGTTCTCCAACTCGCCTGACTTCGCCAATGAGCTCATGAATGCGATCATGGATGCGCTAACTGCTCACACGACCATGAGCAAGCAAGCACTCGATTCCGAGATAGTGCGAAGCGGATTGAAAGACATCTTGCTGGGTCCCGCAAAGCTTTATGAAGCGTTGAGAGACAAGGCTTAACTCTAAAGCTATTCTCCAGAACCTGAGTTCGCAGGTCAGTCCATGTTTTAAAGCTATCTCACTTTTCTAAGTCCTACCAAATCTCGGGTGTAATTGGGCGAGGGTATAGCCTGCCACTAATGCTTTTGATAGTACTATTTACAATACTGTCTACAGTATGTTGTAATGGGGCTCAAGTTTAGGAGTGATGTGATGGCTACGATTAGTGCGAACGATTTGAAAACCAAGGGTGTGGCGGCTATCGAGACCTCGCTTGAGCAACAGTCGGAAGCAGTAATCTCTGTGCGCGGCAAGGAGCGCTTTGTGGTGATGGAAATGGCGCAATATCATTATCTGCGCGAATGCGAATTAGAAGCGGCATTGGCCGAGGCTCGTGCCGATCTGGCGGCTGGCCGATTTGTGAAGGAATCTCCCGAAGCGCATGTGGCACGCTTAGATAAGGTAAAGTGAGCTATACCCTCGTATTTACCGAGGCCTATAGCCGGCGGGCCGCACGCTGGTTGAAGAAACACCCCGAGTTACGCCAGCAATACCTGAAAACTCTGCAACTGCTAGAGGCAAACCCTTTTCATGCTTCACTACGTTTGCATGCCTTGAGTGGCAAGCTGCAAGGGCTGCATGCCGTTTCAATCAATCTTTCTTACCGTATTACGCTGGAGCTGTTGATTCAGGATGAGCAAATCATCCCGGTCAATGTCGGCGATCACGATGCAGTATATGGATAGATACCCAACGGAACCCTAGCCTAAAATCGTGAAATATGTGGCAAGAAGGAGGACCTTATGCCGCCACGCGATGCCAGGGATGTAGCTACTGCCTTACGCAACCTCAACGCGGAAATGCTGACCTCGACGCAATTTCCGCTGGCTGAACATGCGACGCAAGCAGTATTCGGAACGGGGCACGCGCCTGCTTCCATTATGCTGCTTGGCGAGCAACCGGGCGAGCAGGAAGACCTGGGTGGCAAACCCTTCATTGGGCCTGCCGGCAAACTGCTGGATCAGGCACTGCAAGAAGCGAGCATCAAACGTTCCGAGATTTATATTACGAATACTCTCAAGCACTACAAGTTCAAGCTGCAGGGTATGCGACGAGTACACATGGTGCCAGGAGTTGGCGACATTAAAACCTACTTGCCATGGCTACAGCGGGAAGTGCTGCTTGTACAGCCTAAAGTGATCGTGGCTATGGGGAGTATCGCAACGCGAGCTGCAACCGGCCAAACACTGGGTCTGGAAGACAACCGCGGCAAATTGATCCCGCTTACAAATGGAAGGCAAGTTGTCCTGACTTATCATCCTTCATTCATTTTGCGTACGCCGGACAAGGAAACCAAGCAGTTGCGTTACGAAAGGCTTGTGGCTGACTTGAAGCTGGCGGCCAAAGCCGCTGCTGATGGCGATTGAGGCTTGCCTTCAAGGCGTGTGTTGGTTGTGTCATTCCGGCGGAAGCCGGAATCCAGAATTTAACCTAACAAATATAAAGATTGGGTAATTTAGGGCTGTAAGATACCTATATCCAGCCAGCGCCATTCCCCCGGCTTTAAATCTTCCGGCAGTTTCAATTCCCCGATCTGGATGCGCTTTAAACCTACCACCCGATTGCTGACGGCGGCGAGCATACGCTTGACCTGATGGTATTTGCCTTTGGCCAGGGTGAGATGAATGACGTTTTCGCTGATCTTTTTGCAAGCAAGCGCGGCGATGGTTTCAGGTTCATCAATCAGTTGCACGCCTTGCAATAGCTTTTCGACCTGTGCTTCATCGACTGCATGCTTGGTCGTGACTTCGTAGATCTTCGGCACTTTCCATTTGGGTGAACTCATGCGGTGGATGAAGGTGCCGTCATCGGAGAGCAGCAGCAGGCCGGTAGTGTCTTCGTCCAGCCGGCCGATGGCCTGCACGCCGCGCTCAACCAGCGGCGCAGGCAGCAGGCTATAGATGCTCGGGTGATGCTGCGGCTTGTGCGAGCACTCATAGCCGCTTGGCTTGTTGAGCATGAGGTAGGCTTTTTCACGATATTCCCACTGCTCGCCGTGTACGGTGAATTGCAGGTCCTCGATGTTGAAGTCTGCAAACGGATCGTCGCATTCTTGACCATTGACCGTAACTTCATGATGCCGGATGAGAATGCGGCAGGCCTTGCGCGTGCCAAAGCCCTGCGAATGCAGGATACGTTCAAGCTGCATCGGGATTACATGCCCCAGCGCAGGGCAGGCGTGTGGACGGGTGAATCCCAGTGCTTGCGGATTTCTTCGTCGAGCAGGCAGACGGTTACCGAAGCGCCGGCCATATCAAGCGCGGTGGTGTAGTTGCCGACCAGCGAGCGCGTGACATTGATGCCGCGCTCCTTGAGCAGCCGAGCGGCGGAGTTGTAGAGCAAGTAGAGCTCCATGAGGGGGGTGGCGGCAAAGCCGTTGATCATGAGCAAGGCTTCATCATTGCGGCTGGGTTTGAGGTCTTCGAGGATGGCGCCAACGAGGTCGGCGACAATATCATCAGCTGGGCGCATGGGTTCGCGGCGACGGCCCGGTTCGCCATGAATACCGACGCCCATTTCCAGCTCGTTGTCGCCGATATCGAATGTGGGGTGACCGGCAGCGGGTACGGTGCAGCTGGTGAGCGCAACGCCCATGGAGCCGGTGCGCTTGTTGACCTTGTCGCCCAGCGCCTTGCAGGCGGCGAGGTGGGCGCCGGTCTCCGCCAAGCTGCCAACGACTTTCTCGACGATGACGGTGCCGGCGACGCCGCGGCGGCCGGTGGTGTAGGTGGAGTTTTCCACTGCGACATCATCGCTGGTGAGCACGGTGGCGTTTTCGAATGGCAGCATCTCGGCGGCCATCTCGAAATTCATGACGTCACCCGCGTAGTTCTTGACGATGAACAGTACACCTCGGCCGGACTGCGCCTCTTCGGCGGCCGCCAGCATCTGATCGGGGCTAGGGGAGGTGAAGACATGGCCGGGGCAGGCGGCATCGAGCATGCCGTGACCGATGTAGCCGGTATGCAGCGGCTCATGACCGGAGCCGCCGCCGGAAACCAGGGCGACCTTGTTTTGCGCCTTTTTCGCGCGGACGACATAGTTCGGGTCCAGATGCACTTTGACCAGGTCGGCATGGGCAGCGCCGAAGCCAGTGAGACTTTCGGCCAGCACGTCGTCGACGTTATTGATGAATTTCTTCATTACTTTTCTCCGCTAGCTAAATCGCAGATGGTGTTGATGATGATCTGGGCGGACTTGGCGCCCGGATCGATATGACCCTTGGCACGCTCGCCCAGGAATGCGGCACGGCCCTTGGTGGCGACCATGTCCCTGGTAGCCAGCATGCCTTTATCGGCTTCAGTTTTGAGTGCCTGAAACACCGCGTCCCTATTGGCTTCCAGGCCTGCCATTTCGGTGAATTTCTGCGATACGGGAATCAGCACGTCCAGCATGGTCTTTTCGCCGATACCCGATTTGCCGCGCTGCTTGATGGCCTCCACGCCGGCGGCGAAAGCGGCGGCCATTTTCTGCGGCGTTTCGGTGCCGTGTTCCTTCTCGGCCTTGGCCATGGCCATGAAAAAGCTGGCAATGAGCGGACCGGAAGCGCCGCCGATGGCGGAAAGCAGTTTCATGGCGATCTTGTTGAGCGCGGCGTCAGGCGTGAGTGGCGCGAGTTCGTCACGCATTTCCACCACCGTGCCGCTGCCGCGCTTCATGTTGATGAAATGGTCGCCATCGCCAATGGCACGATCGAGCGATTCAAGCTCGGATTCGTTGGCGGCAATAGCCTGCTTTACGGCCTCCGCCGCCTGCAGGATGAATTCCGTTTTCATGCATAACCCTCAAACTCGACAACTGCAAAGTATCCCACAATCCCAGCCTGCCTCGCAGCTCAGCCCGGGCGGCCATCCACGCGCGGCGCAATGAGGATGGGCAGGTAGCGCAACGTGAACAGCGCAAAGGCGAGTATCCATAAGCCCTGCGAAATGGCGATCCACAGGGGATATTGCTGGATGGCGAAGATCGGCACGATGACGCGGAAGACCGCCGCGAGGATCAGGATGCCCAAAGCGATACTGGCCGTCAGGGGCGGCTGGCCGATTTCACGGCCGGTGTGGCCCAGCGATACGCGCGACATCATGGCGAGGGTAATCAGGCCGACGCCGCCGACGGCAAAGGCGTGCACCGCCAGCAGGCGCGGCACGCCGATCACGGCATTCAGCGCGAACAGTAGGAAGCCGAGGTCGATGAAAAGCAGCGAGACGTAGAGACTCCACAGCAGCGGCTTTTTCCAGATGCCGGGGGTGTGCCAGCCGTAG
>DASTRT010000216.1:0-2420 GCA_035761085.1 Methylophilaceae bacterium | reverse complement strand
GATGAGGAAGACCGTATTCTCGGCTTCATTATGGTGGATGCCTCTTTCAGCCCAATCAACAAGGTTAGTTATCAGGTCGAGAGCGCTCGTGTAGAGCAACGTACCGACCTGGATAAGCTCATCATGGATGTTGAAACCAATGGCGTGATCGAGCCTGAACAGGCGATCCGCGATGCTGCCCGTATCCTTATGGGCCAACTGGCTGTATTTGCAGATCTGGAAGGCTCCCCGACCGAAGTGGAGATCAAGCATGCACCGCAGATTGATCCGATCCTGTTGCGCCCTGTCGATGACCTGGAATTGACTGTTCGCTCCGCTAACTGCCTCAAGGCCGAGAATATCTATTACATCGGTGACCTGATCCAGCGCAGCGAGAACGAATTGCTCAAGGCACCTAATCTTGGACGCAAGTCACTGAACGAGATCAAGGACGTCCTGGCATCCAAGGGGCTGACGCTAGGCATGAAGCTTGAAAACTGGCCTCCTGTTGGCCTTGAAAAGTAAAAGAAACTGAGGGTACTACTATGCGTCATCGCAACAGTAATCGTAAATTGAATCGCACGAGCAGCCATCGTCAAGCCATGCTGCGCAATATGGCCACCTCGCTGCTTCGTCATGAAGTTATTCGCACCACCTTGCCTAAGGCAAAAGAGCTGCGTCGTGTAGCAGAGCCGCTCATCACGCTGGGCAAGAATGCCACCCTGGCCAATCGTCGCTTGGCATTCAGCCGTCTGCGTGACCGTGATATCGTAGGCAAGCTGTTTGGCGAAATCGGTCCGCGCTATCAGGCGCGCAATGGCGGTTATCTGCGCATTCTGAAATGCGGTTTCCGTAATGGTGACAATGCCCCTATGGCCTTGGTAGAACTTGTAGATCGCCCTGCCAGTACGGTCGAAGCACCTGCGGCTGAGTAGGATTTACCAATCCACTAAAAGCCGGTTTTTTTAACCGGCTTTTTTTATGTGCTTTGAAGTAACGAGTTTTCGTTCTGAGTAAAAACCACGATAATGGCGGAGTCTTGAGGGGCTGAATAACAATCACCTCTGCGGGGTGAGTTCTTAACCGGAGTACGCTTTCTGCAGGCTTAACTATGGCTGAAACGCAAGAATCAAAAGAAAGTTTGCAAGAGAGCCTGCAGCAGGTCGTGACACTGCTGAATAAGCACAGACTGGTTGAAGATCTGGTGCACAAGCAGGACATGCCCAAGCACGATCTGGTCGAGTCGCTCGTCCATAAACAGAATCTCGCTGAACTTCACTACAAGCTGGATGAGCTGCATCCAGCCGACGTCGCCTATATTCTCGAAGCCCTGCCGCTCGAACAACGCCTTGCCGTGTGGGAACTGGTCAAGGCCGAGCGCGACGGGGAAATCCTGCTCGAAGTCTCTGATGCCGTTCGACAAACGCTTATCGCCGACATGGACAGCGATGAGCTATTGGCCGTGGCCGAGCAACTCGATACGGACGAACTAGCCGATCTTGCCCCCGACTTCCCCAAGGATGTGCTGCAGGAGCTGCTGGATAGTCTTGACATCCAGAACCGTGAGCGGCTGCAGTCAGCGCTTGGTTACGCCGAAGATGCCGTCGGCGCCCTTATGGATTTTGATATTGTCACCATTCGGGAAGATGTTTCCCTCGAGGTAGCCCTGCGTTATCTACGACGTCTTGGCAGCCTGCCCGACCATACCGACAAACTCTTTGTCGTGGATCGCGGCGGCATCCTGCAGGGTGTACTGCCTTTGAAGCGCCTTGTGGTCAAGGATCTGGAACTGACCGTAGCCGAGGTCATGGCCGATGACGCCGTCATGTTCCATCCCGAAGACGAGGCTGCAGAAGCTGCCCAGGCATTCGAGCGTTACGACCTGGTGACTGCGCCGGTGGTGGATCAAAATAACAAGCTGGTTGGCAGGCTGACCGTGGATACCGTGATGGACTTTATCCGCGAGGAAGCGGAGAGCGACATGCTGTCGATGGCCGGTTTGCGCGAAGAGGAAGACCTGTTCGCCTCGGTATGGAAGTCTGTGCAGAACCGCTGGACTTGGCTGGCCGTCAACCTGATCACGGCACTTATTGCCTCTCGCGTCATTGGGTTATTTGAGGGGTCGATAGAGAAAGTCGTCGCTTTGGCGGCATTGATGCCGATCGTGGCGGGGATCGGTGGGAATTCCGGCAACCAGACGACCACCATGATCGTGCGTGGCTTGGCTTTGGGACACGTGACTGCGCACAATGCAAAGTCCCTGTTGCTGAAAGAACTCGGTGTCAGCTTATTGAACGGCCTGGTGTGGGGCAGTGTGCTCGGTCTTATCGCATACGGCCTATACAAGAATGCTGCGCTCGGCCTGGTCATGACAGGCGCGATGACCCTGAACCTGCTGCTGGCGGCCATCGTAGGCGTTATGATCCCGCTGGTCATGGTCA
>DASTRT010000215.1:0-11104 GCA_035761085.1 Methylophilaceae bacterium | reverse complement strand
AAATGGTGATGCCAGGCGACAACGTCTCCATCACGGTGCAACTGATTGCGCCGATCGCCATGGAAGAAGGTCTGCGCTTCGCTATCCGTGAAGGTGGCCGTACCGTCGGCGCCGGCGTCGTCGCAAAGATTATTGAGTAGTAGAAGTATCGAGTGCTGCGCTTGTTGGCTAGTAAGCTTATAAGCGCAGCCTTATTGTTTTTACCTAGGATAGGCCAGTAGCTCAATTGGTAGAGTATCGGTCTCCAAAACCGAGGGTTGGGGGTTCGAGACCCTCCTGGCCTGCCAGTTTTTAACGAATAAAAGTACCTAGGAATATGGCTGATAAGATCAAGCTGGTTATCGCCTTGCTGCTTGTGGCAGCGGGGGTGGCCGGCTTTTATGTACTTGAAGATCACGCTCTGGTGATACGGATTCTGGCCGTGCTTGCCGGCGTGGCTGCAGCCTTGGCGGTATTGTGGACCTCGCCGACGGGTCAGAGGGGATTTGCCTTTGCGCGGGAATCGGTGATCGAAACGCGCAAGGTGGTGTGGCCTTCCCGTAAGGAAACCGTGCAGACCACCGCTGCGGTCTTTGCGCTGGTCGTGATCATGGCCTTGTTTCTCTGGGTCGTGGATATCGGCTTTTTATGGATGGTTAGCATGCTGATGGGACGGAGCGCTTGATGTCTATGCGATGGTATGCGGTACAGGCGTTTTCTGGTTTTGAGAAATCAGTGCAACGCGGTTTGGAAGAGCGCATTGCGCGTTCCGATCTGAAGGACAAGTTCGGCGAAATTCTGGTGCCTGTCGAAGAAGTCGTTGAAATGAAGGGCGGCCAGAAGTCCATCAGCGAACGTAAGCTGTATCCGGGCTATGTGCTGGTACAGATGGATATGACCGACGATACTTGGCACCTGGTCAAGAGTACGCCGCGCGTAACCGCCTTTATCGGCGGCACGGCACAGAAGCCGACGCCCATCAAGGACAAGGAAGTCGAGGTCATCCTGCAGCGTATGACCGAGAGCAAGAGCAACCCGACACAGAAACTTACCTTCGAAAAGGGCGAGTCGGTGCGGGTTATTGATGGTCCGTTCAAGGACTTCTCCGGCAACGTTGAAGACATCAATTACGAAAAGAGCAAGTTGCGCGTCTCTGTAGTGATTTTCGGCCGCGCAACCCCGGTTGAGCTGGATTTCAGCCAAATCGAAAAAGAAGTTTAAGCAGTACTAGCAGTACCGGAAGTTTTATCAACGATTTGGGGAGCTTAATTTTTCAGCGTTTGCACCCATAGGAGCATAATATGGCAAAGAAGATTGTCGGCTATATCAAACTGCAGATCCCTGCAGGTAAAGCCAACCCAAGCCCCCCCGTCGGCCCGGCCCTGGGTCAGCGTGGCTTGAACATCATGGAATTCTGTAAGGCGTTCAATGCGGCAACACAAAGCATGGAACCCGGTCTTCCGATTCCAGTCGTGATCACCGCGTTTGCAGACAAGAGTTTTACTTTTGTCATGAAGACGCCGCCTGCAACCATCCTGATCAAGAAGGCAGCAAAGATTGACAAGGGCTCTCCGCGTCCGCATACGGACAAGGTAGGCAAGATTTCCCGCGCCCAGGCCGAAGAAATCGCCAAGACCAAAATGCCGGATCTGACGGCAGCAGACATGGACGCAGCGGTACGTACCATTGCAGGTAGTGCACGCAGCATGGGAATCGAAGTGGAGGGCGTGAAATGACAATGTCCAAGCGAGTTAAGGCAATTCAGGCCAAGGTAGACCGCAACAAGCTCTACCCGGTCGAAGAGGCGTTGAATCTGATCAAGGAAACGGCCACCGCGAAGTTTGATGAATCAGTGGACGCTGTCATCAATCTGGGTATTGATGCCCGTAAGTCCGACCAGCTGGTTCGCGGCGCTCTCGTACTGCCGCATGGTACGGGTAAGAGCAAGCGCGTCGCCGTGTTTGCTCAGGGCGCTGCGGCTGAAGCCGCTAAGGCAGCAGGCGCGGATATCGTCGGCTTCGATGATCTGGCCGAAAAGGTCAAGGGCGGCATGCTGGATTTCGACGTGGCCATCGCCACGCCTGATGCAATGCGCGTCGTGGGCACGCTGGGTCAGGTGCTCGGTCCGCGTGGCCTGATGCCGAACCCCAAGGTGGGTACGGTAACACCAGATGTCACGACTGCGGTCAAGAACGCAAAAGCGGGTCAGGTGCAATACCGCACGGATAAAGGCGGTATCGTGCATTGCACTATTGGACGTGCCTCTTTTAGCGTTGAAGCACTAAAGGAAAATCTGGCTGCATTGGTTGACGCCTTGAATAAAGCGAAGCCGACTGCCAGCAAGGGCGTGTACCTGAAGAAAGTTTCCGTTTCCAGCACCATGGGAGCGGGCGTAAGGATTGACCAGGCGAATCTTGCATAAGCTTGGAATGAATTAAACCAATAGAGGTCTAAAAACTTCTACTGGTTTGGAAGGCTTTGGGCCCATGCCGGCAATGCTGGCATGGGGTTATCAAAGACCGTAGGTGCCGTAAGGCTTAATGGTTGGGAAGCGCATGCTGTAAGTGATTCCGACAACCTACGCAGATGGCGTTCCCGACACAGGTTAGGTATTGCAGTTGATACTCCTGATGAGAGGTCGCCGTGTAGGCTCTCCGCTTCTGGGTTAGTCCCAATCGGAGGGTTTTATCAACGGAAGGAGGTAAGACCTTGAGTCTTAATCTTGAAGAGAAAAAGGCGGTCGTTGCCGAGGTGAGTGCGCAGGTTTCCAATGCGCAGGCAATCGTGCTGGCTGAGTATCGTGGCCTTGAAGTGGGCGAAATGACCGAATTGCGCGCACAGGCAAGAAAATCCGGTGTGTATCTGCGTGTTCTCAAGAATACGCTGGTGCGCCGTGCTGTTGATGGCACCGAATTTTCTGGCCTTGCAGACAAGATGGTTGGTCCGCTGGTATTTGGCATCAGTGCTGATCCGGTTGCTGCGGCCAAGGTCTTGAACGACTTTGCCAAGGCGAACGATAAGTTCGTGATCAAGGCTGGCGCCATGCCGAATCAGGTCATGGATGCCAAGGGCGTTCAAGCACTGGCTTCCATGCCAAGCCGCGAAGAACTGCTGGCCAAGCTGCTCGGTACCATGCAGGCCCCGGTTGCCAAGTTTGTACGCACCCTTAACGAAGTGCCTACGAGCTTTGTACGTGGTCTCGCAGCCGTACGCGACCAAAAGCAAGCCGCTTAATCTATATCAATAATCAGGAGTAAACAAAATGGCATTATCCAAAGCAGAAATCTTAGATGCAATTGCTTCCATGTCTGTCCTTGATCTGTCCGAACTGATCAAGGAAATGGAAGCGAAGTTTGGCGTATCCGCTGCCGCTACCGCTGTTGCTGTTGCCGCACCCGCCGCTGGCGGTGCTGCTGGCGGCGCTGCTGCAGCTGAAGAGAAGACCGAGTTCGACGTCATTCTCACCGCTGCCGGCGACAACAAGGTGAACGTCATTAAGGCTGTTCGCGAGCTGACCAGCCTGGGCCTGAAGGAAGCCAAGGATATGGTTGACGGCGCACCGAAGGCAGTCAAGGAAGGCGTTTCCAAGGCTGATGCTGAAGCCGCACTGAAGAAGCTGACCGAAGCTGGCGCCAAAGCTGAAATCAAGTAATAAGTAGTAGATGTGCTTGAGGCTGGCGGGAGACCGCCAGCCTTCACCATTTTTGTAAAGTACGTAACCAGAAGTTAGAAGACAGCGCAATTCTCATGTGTTGCCTTCTGCCCTCTACCCCTTAGGAGATGCTATGAGCTATTCCTTTACCGAAAAAAAACGCCTTCGTAAAAGTTTTGCCAAGCGGGAAAGTGTACAGGAGGTTCCTTACCTGCTCGCCATGCAACTGGAGTCTTACGCGGCGTTCCTGCAAGCCGATGTTCCTGCCGAGCAGCGCAAGAATGAAGGCCTGCAGGCTACATTCAATTCGGTATTCCCTATTGTCAGCCATTCCGGCAACGCACGCCTGGATTACGTCAGCTACAGTCTTGGCCAGGAGCCGTTCGATGTCAAGGAATGTCAGCAGCGCGGCCTGACCTATGCAGCACCGCTGCGTGTCAAGGTGCGTCTGACCATCATGGACAAGGAAGCCTCCAAGCCGACCGTCAAGGAAGTCAAGGAGCAGGAAGTCTACATGGGCGAACTGCCGCTGATGACGGAAAACGGTTCTTTCGTGATCAATGGTACGGAGCGGGTCATTGTTTCACAGCTGCATCGCAGCCCAGGCGTTTTCTTCGAGCATGACCGGGGTAAGACCCATAGCTCTGGCAAGCTGCTGTTCTCGGCACGAATCATCCCTTACCGCGGCTCCTGGCTCGACTTTGAATTCGATCCCAAGGATTACCTGTATTTCCGCGTCGACCGTCGCCGCAAGATGCCGGTCACCATCCTCATGAAGGCCCTGGGGTATACACCTGAGCAGATCCTGGAGATTTTCTACGACTTCGATACCTTCCATATCAACAAGAAGGGTGTGCAGTTCGAGCTCGTCCCTGAGCGCCTGCGCGGCGAAGTCGCCAAGTTCGATATCATGGGCAAGGATGGCGAAGTCATCGTCTCGAAGGACAAGCGCATCACGGTCAAGCATATCCGCGACATGGAAAAGGCCGGCATCAGCAAGATCACTGTGCCAGAAGAGTTCCTGCTGGGCCGTGCTCTGGCTGCCGGTGTTGTGGACAAGGAAACGGGTGAAGTCCTTGCCAATGCCAATGACGAGATCACTGAAACCGTTCTGGAAAAACTGCGCGAGGCGGACGTCACGAAGATCAATACGCTATATGCGAACGATCTGGACCATGGCGACTATATCTCGCAAACGCTGCGCATCGACGAGATTCCTGATGAGTACAGCGCACGTGTGGCGATTTACCGCATGATGCGGCCTGGCGAACCACCTACCGAAGATGCCGTGCAGGCATTGTTTGAAGGCCTGTTCTTCAGTTCCGACCGTTATGACTTGTCTGTCGTTGGCCGCATGAAGTTCAACCGCCGCGCCTTCCCGGAAAAGATCGAAGAGCGCACTGCCTCCTGGCTACGCCGTTTCTATGATACGGTCGGCGCGCGTGGCGCTGAAGGTTCGGGCACCTTGTCCAACGAAGATATTCTGGCTGTCATTGGTGTGCTGGTCGAGCTGCGCAATGGTCGCGGAGAAATCGACGATATCGACCACTTGGGCAACCGCCGTATCCGTTCTGTTGGCGAACTGGCTGAGAACCAGTTCCGTGCCGGCCTGGTACGCGTCGAGCGTGCCGTCAAGGAGCGCTTGAGCCAAGCCGAATCCGACAACCTGATGCCGCATGACCTGATCAATGCGAAGCCGATTTCCAGCGCCATTCGTGAATTCTTCGGCTCTTCCCAGCTGTCGCAGTTCATGGACCAAACCAACCCGCTGTCGGAAATTACCCACAAGCGCCGTGTTTCGGCCTTGGGCCCAGGCGGCCTGACCCGTGAACGCGCTGGTTTCGAAGTGCGTGACGTGCACTCCACGCACTACGGCCGCGTTTGCCCGATCGAAACGCCGGAAGGCCCGAACATCGGTCTGATCAACTCCCTGGCTCTGTACTCCCGCACCAACCAGTATGGCTTCCTGGAAACGCCATATCGCCGCGTTGATAACAACAAGGTGAGCGACCAGATCGATTTCCTGTCGGCCATCGAGGAAAGCCAGTACATGATTGCGCAGGCGAACTCGGAGCTGGACAAAGACGGCAAGTTCAAGGAAGACCTGATTTCCGCGCGCTACCACAACGAATTCACCATGGCCCAGCCCGATCGCGTGCAGTACATGGACGTGGCGCCTGGCCAGATCGTGTCTGTCGCAGCGTCGCTGATTCCGTTCCTGGAGCACGATGACGCCAACCGTGCTTTGATGGGTGCAAACATGCAGCGTCAGGCCGTACCATGTCTGCGCGCAGAGAAGGCAGTGGTCGGTACCGGCATTGAGCGTACCGTTGCGGTCGACTCCGGCACTACTGTGCAGGCCCGTCGTGGTGGTGTGGTCGATTATGTCGACTCCGGCCGTATCGTGGTCCGCGTGCATGATGCAGAAACCGCTGCCGGCGAAGTCGGTGTGGACATCTACAACCTGACCAAGTACACCCGCTCCAACCAGAACACCAACATCAACCAGCGTCCGCTGGTCAAGGTGGGGGATGTGCTGTCGCGCGGTGACGTGATTGCTGACGGCGCTTCCACCGATATGGGTGAGCTGGCGCTGGGTCAGAACATGCTGGTCGCCTTCATGCCATGGAATGGCTACAACTTCGAGGACTCCATTCTGATCTCGGAGCGCGTGGTTGCCGACGATCGTTATACCTCGATCCATATTGAGGAGTTATCTGTCGTAGCTCGTGATACCAAGCTGGGCCCCGAAGAAATCACCCGCGATATTTCCAACCTGTCCGAGCGCATGCTGGGCCGGCTGGATGAATCCGGCATCATCTATATCGGTGCCGAAGTCGAAGCCGGCGATGTGCTGGTCGGTAAGGTTACCCCCAAGGGCGAAACCCAGCTGACTCCGGAAGAGAAGTTGCTGCGCGCCATCTTTGGCGAAAAGGCTAGCGACGTGAAGGATACTTCACTGCGCGTACCGTCCGGTATGTCGGGGACCGTCATCGACGTACAGGTGTTCACGCGTGAAGGCATCGAGCGTGATGCGCGAGCCCAGCAGATCATCGACGACCAGCTCGGCCACTACAAGCAGGACCTGGCTGACCAGATGCGTATCGTGGAAGACGATGCCTTTGGCCGTATTCGCCGCCTGCTGGAAGGCAAGGCTGTCACCGGCGGTCCGAAGAAACTGAAGAAGGGCGACAAGATTACCGCTGAGTATCTGGATGAAGTCGGCCGCTACGACTGGTTCGATATTCGTCTGGCCGATGAAGAGGCTGCACGTCAGCTTGAACAGCTGAAGGACAGCCTGGCACAGGCACGCGTCGAGTTCGACAACCGCTTTGAAGAGAAGAAGCGCAAGCTGACCCAGGGCGACGAACTGGCGCCCGGCGTGCAGAAGATGGTCAAGGTATACCTGGCCGTCAAGCGTCGCATCCAGCCTGGTGATAAGATGGCCGGTCGCCACGGTAACAAGGGTGTAGTCTCCAAGATTGTGCCAGTTGAGGACATGCCTCACATGGCGGATGGTACGCCAATGGATATCGTGCTCAATCCGCTTGGTGTTCCATCCCGGATGAATATTGGTCAGATCCTGGAAACCCACCTGGGTTGGGCTGCCAAGGGCTTAGGCATGCGTATCGGTGAGATGCTGCGCCAGCAGGCAAATGCCAAGGAAGTACGCAACTTCCTGGACCAGGTGTACAACGGAACCGGTGGCAAGAAGGAAGATATCAAGTCGTTGAACGACGAAGAAGTCATCGAGCTTGCACAGAACCTGACTGCCGGCGTGCCATTTGCGACGCCAGTATTTGACGGCGCTTCCGAAGCCGACATCAGGGCCATGCTGGACCTCGCGTTCCCGGATGACGATCCACGCACGCAACAGCTGCAGTTCGCTGCCGGCAAGACGCAGGTCAAGTTGTTCGACGGCCGCACCGGTGATGCCTTCGAGCGCCCGGTGACTGTGGGTTACATGCATGTGCTGAAGCTGCACCATCTGGTCGACGACAAGATGCATGCACGTTCGACCGGACCATACTCGCTCGTTACCCAGCAACCGCTGGGCGGCAAGGCGCAGTTCGGCGGCCAGCGCTTCGGCGAAATGGAAGTGTGGGCACTGGAGGCATATGGTGCTTCCTACACCTTGCAGGAAATGCTCACCGTCAAGTCGGACGATGTGTCCGGACGTACCAAGGTTTATGAAAACATCGTCAAGGGCGAGCACAAGATCGACGCCGGCATGCCGGAGTCCTTCAACGTGCTGGTGAAGGAAATCCGCTCACTCGCCATTGATATTGACCTGGACCGTAATTAAGGAGAACCAGCGTGAAAGCATTATTGGATTTATTTAAGCAGGTAACTCAGGAAGAAGAGTTCGACGCCATCAAGATTGCGCTGGCCTCTCCCGAGAAAATTCGCTCGTGGTCCTACGGTGAGGTTAAAAAGCCGGAAACAATCAATTACCGTACCTTCAAGCCTGAGCGCGACGGCTTGTTCTGCTCGAAGATTTTTGGCCCGACCAAGGACTACGAGTGTCTGTGCGGCAAGTACAAGCGCCTCAAGCATCGCGGCGTCATCTGCGAGAAGTGCGGCGTCGAAGTTACGCTGTCCAAGGTTCGTCGCGAGCGTATGGGCCATATCGAACTGGCTTCGCCGGTTGCGCATATCTGGTTCCTGAAGTCCCTGCCCAGCCGTCTCGGCATGGTGCTGGACATCGCCCTGCGCGATATCGAGCGTGTGCTGTATTTCGAAGCCTATATCGTCATTGATCCAGGCATGACGCCGCTGACCCGTGGCCAGCTGCTGACTGAGGACGACTACCTGTCCAAGGTGGAAGAGTACGGCGACGAGTTCAATGCGGTCATGGGTGCCGAGGCCGTGCGCGAATTGCTGCGTACCATGGACGTGCATACCGAAATCGAGAAGCTGCGTCGCGAACTGGGCGAAACCGGTTCCGAAGCAAAGATCAAGAAGATCGCCAAGCGCCTCAAGGTGCTGGAAGCCTTCCAGAAATCCGGCATCAAGCCGGAGTGGATGATCCTGGAAGTGCTGCCGGTGCTGCCGCCGGAACTGCGTCCGCTGGTACCGCTCGATGGCGGCCGTTTCGCGACTTCCGACCTCAACGATCTGTATCGTCGCGTCATCAACCGTAACAACCGCTTGAAGCGACTGCTGGAGCTGAAGGCTCCGGAAATCATCGTGCGCAACGAAAAGCGCATGCTGCAGGAGGCCGTGGATTCGCTGCTGGATAACGGCCGTCGTGGCAAGGTCATGACCGGCGCCAACAAGCGCCCATTGAAGTCGCTGGCCGACATGATCAAGGGCAAGGGCGGTCGTTTCCGTCAGAACCTGCTGGGCAAGCGCGTCGACTATTCCGGCCGTTCGGTCATCGTGGTCGGCCCGCAGCTCAAGCTGCACCAGTGCGGTCTGCCCAAGAAGATGGCGCTGGAACTGTTCAAGCCGTTCATTTTCCATAAGCTCGAAGTGTTGGGCCTGGCAACCACTATCAAGGCCGCCAAGAAAAAGGTGGAAGAAGAGGGTCCGGAAGTCTGGGATATCCTCGAGGACGTCATCCGCGAGCATCCGGTACTGCTGAACCGCGCGCCTACGCTCCACCGCTTGGGTATCCAGGCATTCGAACCGGTGTTGATCGAAGGCAAGGCTATCCAGCTGCATCCGCTGGTTTGTGCCGCCTTCAACGCTGACTTTGACGGTGACCAGATGGCCGTTCACGTGCCACTGTCGCTGGAAGCGCAAATGGAAGCGCGTACGCTGATGCTGGCTTCCAACAACGTGCTGTCGCCCGCTAACGGCGAGCCAATTATCGTACCGTCGCAGGACATCGTGCTGGGTCTGTACTACATGACTCGCGAGAAGGTCGCCGCACGCGGTGAAGGCATGCGTTTCTCCAATGTCTCGGAAGTGCAGCGCGCTTTCGATAATGGCTTGGTCGACCTGCATGCGCGCATCACCGTACGTATCAGGGAGTATGAGCTCGACCTCGATGACGAGAGAACCGAAAAGATCACGCGCTATGAAACAACCGTTGGCCGTGCCCTGCTGTCGGAAATCCTGCCAGCAGGTTTGCCGTTCAGCTTGATCGACCGCGCGCTGAAGAAGAAGGAAATTTCGCGTCTGATCAATGCCAGCTTCCGCAAGGTAGGCATCCGCGAAACCGTCATCTTCGCCGACAAGCTGATGTACACCGGCTACAGTTTTGCGACCAAGGCGGGTATCTCGATCAGCATCAACGACATGTTGGTGCCACCCGAGAAGGAGCAACTGATCAACGCAGCCGAAGCTGAGGTCAAGGAAATCGAAGACCAGTATGTTTCCGGTCTGGTCACTCAGGGTGAGCGCTACAACAAGGTGGTGGATATCTGGGGACGCGCCGGCGACAAGGTGGCTGACGCCATGATGAAGCAGTTGCGTGAGGAACCGGTGCTGGATGCCGAAGGCAAGCCTTTGGTGCAGGATGGCAAGGCCGTCCGTCAGGAATCGTTCAACGCCATTTACATGATGGCAGATTCCGGCGCCCGGGGCTCCGCAGCTCAAGTACGTCAGCTCGCAGGTATGCGCGGTCTGATGGCTAAGCCGGACGGCTCCATTATCGAAACGCCAATCACTGCCAACTTCCGTGATGGCCTGAACGTTTTGCAATACTTTATTTCCACTCACGGTGCGCGTAAGGGTCTGGCCGATACGGCATTGAAGACCGCCAACTCCGGCTACTTGACCCGCCGTCTGGTGGACGTAACCCAGGATCTGGTCGTGACCGAGCAGGATTGCGGCACCACCGAGGGTCTGGTTACCAAGGCGCTGGTCAAGGGCGGTGAAGTGATCGAGCCGTTACAGGACCGTATCCTGGGCCGTGTGTCAGCGATTGATGTCCTGCATCCTGAATCGCAGGAAGTCGTCTTCCCGGCCGGCACTCTGCTGACTGAAGATGAAGTGGAACAGATTGAGGCGCTGGGCATCGACGAGGTCAAGGTGCGTACTGCACTGACCTGCGACACGCGCTATGGCATCTGCGCCAAGTGCTATGGTCGTGACCTGGGCCGTGGCAAGCTGATCAATATTGGCGAAGCGGTTGGTGTGATCGCCGCTCAGTCGATCGGTGAGCCTGGCACGCAGCTGACCATGCGTACCTTCCACATCGGTGGTGCGGTATCTCGTACGGCAACGGTCAGCCAGGTGGAGAGCAAGTCGAATGGCGTGGTGCGCTTCAGTTCCAACATGCGTTACGTCACCAATGCTCGTGGCGAGCAGGTCGTTATTTCGCGTAATGGCGAAGTGGCGATCCAGGACGAAAACGGTCGCGAGCGCGAGCGTCATAAGGTGCCGTACGGCGCCACCATCGCGGTCAAGGACGGTGCGGCGGTCAAGCCGGGCCAGACCGTGGCCAACTGGGATCCGCATACCCATCCGATCGTGTCGGAAGTGGCCGGTATCGTGCGCTTCATCGACTTCATCGATGGCGTC
>DASTRT010000214.1:0-3224 GCA_035761085.1 Methylophilaceae bacterium | reverse complement strand
TTCTCGGTGAGCCTGCGGTCATGGATGTCGATCACATTACCGACATAACCCAGGAAATTGCCGCCATCATCGAAGCGCGGCGTGGCCATATCCATATGCCATCGGTAGCCGCCGGAGGCGACCTTCAGTCGGTATTCGATGCAGTAGAAGGCTTCCATCCTGCTGGATTCGCAGAAATCAGCCTCGACTTCTGCCCGGTCGTCCGGGTGCAGGGCGTTGAGCCAGCCGAAGCCCTCCCCCTCGCCCGGCTGCTGGCCGGTGATTCTGTACCAGGCTTCGTTGAGGTATGTGCAGTAACCTGTGCTGTCGGTAATCCAGGTAGGGTGGGAGGCGGTGTCGATAAGCTCAAGGAATCGCCGCTCTCCGAGATTATGTGGGTCGGGTTTCATGGTTAGACTGTTCCCATGTCTGCACATGGATGAGGTATGTCCTCCCTCAATCCTAGACAAATTTTTCAGGCTTGAACGTTAGCTGAGTTACATATGGCGGAAGGAACGGATTGAACCCGCATAAAAAATCCGGGGCGCCTTGAAAGCAGGCGACACCCGGATATGGGGGAAGCTTCAGTGCCGGATTGCGAGCCGTCGTAGCTTGGCGGTACGGCGCAACAGGTCCGGCAGATAGGTCAGGATGAGAAAGATCAGCGCGAGCGAAAGGTAGACCCAGCGCATGGAATAAGCCGTGACGAAACTGCCGGCAGCTTTCAATCCGTGAATACGTTCGTAGAAGGCGGGCGTATCCTGCCCTTCGATGTAAGCGGCTTTGGTCTCCTGCGCCAGGCTCTGCAAGTACTCGGAATCGAGCTGGGACAGATACCGGTCGTACTCCGCGTAGGCCACCATGGGATCGGGCTCATCCTTGCTGGTGTCGCTGTAAGTCACGCCCACCGCACCCGGTGAATTGTCCTTGCTGTCGGTCGACCAGAAGCCAACCCGCTTGTTGCGTGAGTTGTAGCGCGGAATAGGCACGGGCTGATGGCCGCCCACACCGACAAACAACAGGTTTTTGCCGATCCGTACGCCGCTCAGGTCCAGCTTGTTGATAGCGTTGACCTTGGGTGCTTCGTCGCCATCGGTGAAGAAAATCAGCTGTGCCGGTGCATTGAGATAATCGAAGATACTCTCGGCCGATTTGACGCCAAAGCTCAGGCGGCTGTTGCCCCGCCAGGCCATGCGCCACTCCAGATGGTCGATAGTGTCGGTAAGGACATCGTAATTTGCGCAAACCTCCAGCGGCATATCGAGCAGGGCCACGTTTTCCCCGGCAAATACGCCGAGGCTGAAATACGTCCCGCAGGGAGAAGTCTCCACCACGCGCTTCATCAGGTGCTTGGTGTACTCCATACGACTGACCGGCTTGCCGCCGATCTTGACGTCCTCGGCATTCATGCTTTGCGAGACATCAGCCAGCAGCAGATAGCTGTGCACCTCCTGCTTGAGCTGAATGTCGGGCTTCAAGAGCGCCAGTGCCAGCATCAGAACCAGCAGCGCCAGCAGCAGGCTTTCGTAGTTCTCGCGAACGAGGTCCAGCAACTTCTTCATGGCAGGCCTACGGGCAGGTTGCTGAGTTCCATGCCGGATTTGTCTTTCGGCGTGCTCTGGTTGGCGAGCGGCAGGACACCGTGCAGCAGGCTCAGGTTGAATTTGGCCTTGCGCGACTCCGGATCGAGCCGCAAGGCCTGCTCATAGGCCATGCGTGCCTGCATGAAGTTGTACTTGCCGTCCTCCTTGATCGAACCATTGTCGTTCAAGCCCAGCGTCAGGCCGGCCGTGAACAGGTTGTTGCCGATGTTGTACTGGATGCTGGCCTGCTGTTCCCGGGAAGCGAGCTGCTGGAAGGATTTCGCCTCAACGATCTGGTTATAGGTCTGGATCGCATGCTTGAAGTCACGGCTCTGTCCCTGAGCCCAGGCCGCGGAAAACTTCTCCTGGAAAGGATAAGCTTCATCCTTGATGATCTTGCCTGCCCGCAGATCGCGGTTGAGCCCTTCGATCTTCCACACCTTCCAGGCTTCCCATGAGGAGCCCACGGCGCCGACGGCGATCATAAGCCCGAGCAACAGGTTGATTGGTTTTATGCGGCTTGCCATGAATATACCCTCAGATTTTTTGCGACGAGAAGCGAAACGGCCAGTACCATCGCCGCCAGCAGCAATTCGAATGAATAGTCGTGGCCGGGGATGGTAATCGTATAGCGGATGCGTTTCTTATCCCTGGAATCGATGTCCTGGATGGCGGACTGCAGCGCCGTCGGATTATCGGCCTCATAGGCGTGGTAGTTGATGTTCAAGCTCTTGAAATACTGATGCAATTCCACGGAGGGCGGCATCGTGCCTTCGGCAAACTGATCCACCTTGGTAAAGATGCTGATTTCGTCCGGCTCGCGGATGACGATCCAGTAGAGGCTCAGCTTGCGCTTGCGCATCTCCTGCCTGATCTCGTTCTGGATGCGCGGGCTCAGTTTGCCAGCACCATCGGATAGCAGGACGATTGCGCGCGAGCCCGAGTTCTCGATCTTGTCGAACAGACTGGTGGCCTGGGTAATACCCGCGCCGATGTTGGTCTGGTTGAGCCCGGTGCTGGTCGCAGCGTTGATTGCCGAGCGGATGGCATCGCGGTTGGTGGTGATCTTGCTGCCGTAAAGCGCCGAATTGGTGAAACCGACCACACCTATCATGTCGTCGGGTCGCGATTCGATAAATCGGGTAATGAGGCGGCGGGCGGCCGCGGACTTGATTTCGGCAACCTTGCCGCTGCTGTTATCACCGGCGAAGGGATGATCCATGCTGACGCTGCGGTCGATGACCATGACGATCTGCGCGCCCTTACCGGTTTTCTGCACTTCCTGGTCGGCCCCGCGCGGCGATGCCATCGCCAGCACCAGGCATAGGATCAGCAGGGAAGTAATGAGCTTGAGCAGCATGTTGGCGAAATCGGAAAAGCGGTCGCGCGGCACCATCGCCAGCCAGGAATAGGCCTGCCCCTGCCGGCCCTTGAGCCAGAACGGCATTACGGCAAGCGGCAACAGCAGCAGGAACCAGGGACTTTCGAAATGCATCAGATGCCCCTTTCACAATCCCTGAGGTTTCTGCTGAATACCAGCAGGCTGGCCATGAGCTCCGAAGGGTTGTGTTCCCGCTTGGAAAATAACGCCTGACTGGAGCGCTCGAAGAAACCGGTGATATCGTTTGCGAGCTTGCGGTAGCCCGGCTGCTCACGCAGGAA
>DASTRT010000213.1:0-4221 GCA_035761085.1 Methylophilaceae bacterium | reverse complement strand
GACACTACCCGTACCGCCCATCGTACCGGTCGTTCCGCTGGTGCCCGTCCCCGTGGTGTCGGTGACTCCAGTGCCAGTCGTACCTGTAACCCCGGTTGTGCCCTGGGTATCGGTCCCGCGGACCACGCCGGTACTATCCGGCACACCCACCGTATCGCCAATGCCGGTACGTCCCGTAGTGCCGGTCGTGCCGGTGTTGTTGCCATAGGCGCCGCGGATACGGTCCACCGAAGTGCCGGGATTGTCGCGGATAGGATCCAACGGTGGGGGCGGATTGGTGACGGTGGCACCGGTTCCGGCGGGGGCTGGGTTGGCGACGGTTCCGCCAGCACAGTCCACGGTCTGGTTGTTGGGCAGCGTGACGGAGTTGCCGTTGACACTATCGACGTTTTCGCAAGGGTTGCCGATGACATCGGCGGCCATTGCTGTAGAAGAGGACCCTAGCAGCCCTGCCAGCAAGATAAGCATTTGCCTGGACATGATATGTCTCCTGATTCATAAGTAGTTATGAATAACTTAGGCCGACGCAGGCATTAAATATGTACGCTGGCGCATAAACCGCTGCCAGCGGAAAGAGCGGGTAGTTTAGCGCTTGCAGGCGACGTCGACTTCGCGCCGCAAGCCCACCCGGTCTTCCTGCTGATTGGCGATATCGAAGCCGCGAGGGCAGAGCTTCTCTGCCTGGCGCCAGCAGGCGGTCCAGTCCGAGGCCCCGCTACAGGCGAGGTGGGTCCATTCACGGTTGTCGGGCTTGCCGGTAGTCTGGCAGCCGGCAAGCAGCAGCAAGGTGAAAGGAATGACAAGGAGTCGTTTCATCAGGAGTCCAGAATATAGGGTTGAAAAAGTCGATTGAAACCATCGGTTGAGAATGCTTCGGTACGCTAATCCACGCAAGATTGTCTCTTTTTGAGTGCTATCGCGCTGTACGGAGACGTATTTTTGCCTAGGCTGCGATTTCGTCTCAAGGAGAAGGAACATGGCGGAGCAAAAAGCAATCGATGTGTGGGGCAGGCTTGAAGTGGAATGGAAAGAGGCGCTGGACGCGGCTGCCAGCCGCCAGCGCGAGTACGATGCGAAAATGACCAATCATCTGGTGTATCACTTTGCCGCACCACAGCTGCAGGAGCTGGATCAAATTGCCGGCTTGTGGCAAACCGTGGCCGAGAAACGGCGTGCAGCCAACCAGTTCATCCGGGAATATTCGGCCAATTCCGACTGAAAGCGTCCTGCGGCTCAATGTTCGGCTACAATGGGCGGCCCTGGACCCTGAAAGTACCTTGCCATGACGCATGTCGAGCAGGCTGGATATCGCAACTCGCCGTCGGAGGGTGTGCTTTCCCAGCTCTTGAGTGCGGCGATCCTGCTGGATGATGCGGTTTTCGGAAATATCCAGGTATACAACTGTGAGCTGGGTGGGCTGGAAATCCTCGTGCATCAAGGCTTCAAGCCGGATTTCCTGGAGCGGTTCAGCTTTGTCGGCCGCGATGATACGAGCGTGTGTGCGCGGGCTTACCGGCTTGCCGGCCGTATCGCCATTCCAGACCTGAAAAACGATCCGTATTATGACAGGTACTATCCTGTCGCCCAGGCCGCCGGATTTCGCTCCGTGCAATCGACGCCTATTATCGATTCCCAGGGTTGTGTGATTGGCATGCTTTCCACCCATTTTCCCCAGATCCACTACTTGAGCAAACGCGCGCAATTGGCGCTGGATGTTCATGCCGCAGCCGCTGCCAGGTTGCTGGAGCATTTCTTTTACGCCCCAGCCTGATTGCCTTCCAGTAATGCCCGCCTTGAGATGCAGGCATGCCGGAAAAAATAGTTCAGATTCTGTTCACCACCACACAGTCAAGGGCATCTTTCTGGAAGATAGTGCTTTGAAGCACAAGCAGAGCATCTTTCCGCGCTGCTTCATCACTACCTTCCAGGAGTCATCATGTTTCTCAAGTTTTTCAAATTGCTGGTCGGGTTGGCCGTTCTCGTCCCGGGCGCGGCGATGGCGGACATCATTCATTGGGAGCTGCACAGCGATGCAGATGCGCCATCTTATCTGGGCCAGGATTTCTTACTGACAGGTGGCTTCGATTTCGATACCGAAACCAATGCCATTTCCAATATCACCGTGAAAACCTCCGCGGTTGGCTGCGTGGCCTGCAATGATTTTTCCGGTGGCGGCGTGGGAGAAGCCTTCATGTTGCCCGATGGACGCGGCGGCGTAAATTTTACCGAATCGTATTTTGATTCTGACCAGACATTGCGCCGTGAATACTTTCTGCAGATCGCGGGCAGCAATGACTTCGGCCAGTACAGCGCCTTTGACGTTTCGCAACCCAACTCATACCAGGATCTGACCCTGTGGCATCACGGATGGATAAAACTGGATGACCCGCTCGATCCGGACATGTATGAGGATTCCAATTGCGATAACTGCGTCTCCGCCGTCAGCGCGCTAACTTCGCCAGTCCCCGAGCCGGAAACCTATGGCATGCTACTTGGGGGCTTGAGTCTGCTGGGCTGGCAGGTGAAGCGCAAGGCCAGACGCTGAATCAGAGCCAAGCCATTCCGATTTTCACCACGAGGCCCAGGGCGACACCAATCACGACAAGGGCGAAGGCTCTTTGTAAATGGTGCGCGGCAAGCTTGCGCGAAAACATTCTGCCTGCCGCCATCCCAGCCACGGCCCCGCCAGTAAATGGAACGGCATAGTGCCAGGCAATGCCGCTGTAGGCGGCGCTAGTGGCGATGCCCGCCAGTGCCACCAGGGTAATGACAGCCAGTGAGGTCGCGATGATCGACTGCATGGGAAGATTGGTGAACCGCTGCATGGCTGGTACCAGGATGAATCCGCCGCCGACGCCCAGCAGGCCGGACAGTAAGCCCGTACCTGCTCCAGATATCGATAGTGCACGTGCGCAACGCATGCTCCAGACGAATTTCCCCCTGGCTTTGCCGAGCATGCAGGGTAGCTGTTCCCCGGTCATTTCATGATGGGTTTGCTGGCCCGCGCGGGAGTATGTCCGGTAGCCCAGGACCAGCAACAGGCAGGCGAATGCCGCGGTCAGCGGCTCGGTATGCAGCTGTTTTGCTATCCACAAACCCGCCGGAGCGAACACGATGCCCGTGATCGCCATCAGAGCGGCTGCCTTGTAGCGCACGATACCCTGCTTTAAACCCATGGCTGCGCCTACGCCAGCCGCCATGCCAACGGCCATCAGGCTGATCGGTACCGCTTGCGGGATGCTCATTTTTAACCCGAGCACCAGCAGGGGTACGGCGATAATGCCGCCGCCCGTACCGCTGAGCCCCAGCACCAGCCCGACGATGATTCCCAATAGCGTAGCTGTCATCTGCCGGCGCCCCATGTCCTCGATGTGAGGAATTCGTAAATTGCCATGCCGACTATCATCGCCGCCACAAACACCAGCGGTTTGACCCCGAGGAATAGCGAAACCAGCGCAGGACCCGGGCAATAACCGGCCAATCCCCAGCCGATGCCAAATACCACACTGCCCAGCACGAGGCGACGGTCGATATCCCGTGAAGTCGGCAATCGCAGCGGCTCGCCGATCAGGGAAGCCGTTTTCTTCTTGCCGAAAGTGAATACCGGCAGCCCGACGGCGATGGCGCCAGCCATTACCAGCAGCAGGGAAGGGTCCCAGCGGCCCGTGATATCGAGAAAACCCAGTACCTTGGCCGGGTTCGCCATGCCGGACAGGATCAGGCCCAGGCCGAACAGCAGGCCGGCAAACAAGGATGACAGATAGATGAGCATGCAGCTTATCCTGTGATGTGTTTAACCAGATACACCGTGACCATCCCGGCTGCGATGAAACTTACGGTGGCAACGAATGAGCGTGGCGACAGGCGCGAGATGCCGCAGATGCCATGGCCGCTGGTGCAGCCTGAGCCGTAGCGGGTACCGATGCCGACCAGCAGCCCGGCCAGGACCAGGGTACCGGTGCCGGCCTCGATCACCGGTTGCGCTGGTTCAGCCAGCAGGGAATATATAAAAGGTGAACCTGCCAGGCCCAGAATGAACAGTACTCGCCACAGCACATCCTGGCGTACCGGCCTGAGCAGGCCGCCCAGAATGCCGCTGATGCCTGCAATGCGGCCATTCACCAGCAAAAACAGCGCTGTGGCCAGGCCGATCAGGATGCCGCCAGCAAACGAGGCGAGCGGTGTGAAGTGTGCCCAGTCAATCATGCTGCACTTCCTTGC
>DASTRT010000212.1:0-3270 GCA_035761085.1 Methylophilaceae bacterium | reverse complement strand
GCATGGGTCATCGCATTATTGACCGCCTCTGGCGATTGGGTGTGGGTGCCCGCTTCTTCATATATACGCTCGTATACTCGGGCGAGAGTTTCAAGCGGATTCATCTGACCATACGTGAAATCTATTTCACCGGTGTCATGTCGCTCATTATCATCCTGGTGTCGGCGTTTTTCGTCGGCATGGTGCTGGGCTTGCAGGGTTACAACACTTTGCAGAAGTATGGTTCGTCCGAGGCAATTGGCGTGCTGGTAGCTCTCGCATTGGTGCGGGAGCTGGGGCCTGTCGTCACTGCATTGCTTTTTGCCGGCCGCGCCGGCACTGCCATTACCGCCGAAATCGGCTTGATGAAGGCGACCGAGCAGCTTTCAGCCATGGAAATGATGGCGGTTAGCCCGATTGCCCGTGTTGTGGCCCCGCGTTTCTGGGCCGGCGTATTTTCCATGCCTTTACTGGCAGCGCTATTTTCCATGGTGGGCGTGCTGGGTGGCTATCTCGTCGCGGTGCCTCTGATTGGTGTGGACTCAGGCGCTTTCTGGTCGCAGATGCAGGCCAATGTGGATTGGCGAGACGATATCTTGAATGGTGTCATCAAAAGTGTGGTCTTCGGCGTTGCTTGCACCATGATCGCGCTATTTGAAGGTTTTGACGCGCCGCCGACCGCCGAAGGCGTCAGCCGTGCTACCACGCGTACTGTAGTCAGTTCGTCCCTGGCCGTGCTGGCGCTGGATTTTGTGTTAACTTCGTTCATGATAAGCCCATAAGTTTGAGGGATTGGAGAGGAAATGGAACGCACAACAATGGATTTATGGGTGGGCATCTTCGCGGCAGCGGGAATTGCCGCGTTACTGGGGTTGGCCATGAAAGTGGGCAATCTAACATCCACGGATATCGGAGACACGTATACTGTAACGGCGGCTTTTGAAAATATCGGTGGACTTAAGCCGCGTGCCCCTGTCAAAAGTGCTGGCGTGGTCGTCGGACGTGTAAGCCAGATCAAATTCGATACGACGCGTTATCAAGCTGTAGTCTCACTTGATCTGGATAAGCGTTATACCTTTCCCAAGGATACTTTCGCCAATATCTACACAGCAGGTCTCCTGGGTGAGCAATATATCGGCCTGGAAGCGGGCGGCGATGAAAATGTATTGAAGAATGGCGATAAAATTACCCAAACGCAGGACGCAGTGGTGCTGGAAAAGATGATCAGTCAATTCCTGTACAACAAGGCTTCGGAAACACCTGAGAAGAAAGAATAGGCGAATTATGAAGAAATTTTTGCAATTGGTTTTGAGCTTGATGATCGTAGCCTTTGCCCCAGTGGCTCTGGCTGACGTGGCACCTGACGAGCTCGTCAAGAAAACGGCGGATGAAGTGCTGGCCGTCGTAAAGCAGGACAAGGACATCCAGGCCGGCGACATGGCCAAGATCACAGCCCTGGCGGAAGAAAAGATCCTGCCGAATTTCGATTTTGACCGCGTCAGTCGCATGGTGCTCGGCAAGTACTGGTCGCGAGCAAGTCAGGAGCAGAAGGACTCGTTCAAGCAGCAATTCCGCAGCCTGCTGATCCGTACCTATGCGAGCGCATTGTCCAAGTACCAGAACCAGACTATCGAAATCAAGCCTACGCGCATGCAGCCCGGCGACAAGGAGGTTACGGTCAAGACGCAGATCCTGCAGCCTGGGGGTCAGCCCATTGCCGTGGACTACAGCCTGGAAAAGACGCCGCAAAACTGGAAGGTGTACGACATCGTCATTGAGGGTGTCAGCCTTGTGACCAACTATCGCGGTCAGTTCGGTGAAGAGATCCGCCGTTCCGGGTTGGATGGGTTGATCCAGAAGCTGGTGGAAAAGAACAAGACAGCTTAAGACGCCATGGCCCAGATCGTACAGGAAGGCAACTGCTGGCGGGTTTCAGGCCCGATGACTGTAGAAAAGGTGAACGCACTGCTGGAAGAGAGCGGTGCGCTTGCCATGCCTTCGGAAATCGACTTGGATCAGGTTTCGGAAGTGGATACCACCGCAATCAGCATGCTGTTCGAGTGGCAACGCAAGGCGCAAGCCCAGAATAACAAGATCACGTTTCTGAATCTGCCGGATAATCTCGTCAGTCTCGCCAGGCTTTATGGCGTTTCCGACCTGATTCCGCAAGCTGTATCCCATTAAGCGCAGGCAACGCCTGTTTCCAGTATGACTCCCGCGATCAAAATCGAGCAGGTTTATAAGCATTTCGGCAATTTGCAGGCGCTGAAAGGCATCGACCTGACTATCGAACAGGGAGAATTCTTTGCTCTACTGGGCCCCAATGGGGCGGGAAAATCTACGCTGATCAATTTGCTTGCCGGCTTGCTCAAGCCTAGCAGCGGCAAGCTGTCGGTGCTGGGCTTCGACGTCCAGGCACAATACCAGCAAGCGCGGCAGGCGCTGGGTGTAGTGCCGCAGGAACTGGTATTCGATCCGTTCTTCAATGTACGCGAGATGCTGCGATTCCAGGCCGGTTACTTTGGTCGCGGCCGCGACAACGATGCCTGGATCGACGAAGTGATCGAAGGATTGGGCCTTACGGATAAGGCACATACCAACATGCGCCGCCTGTCCGGCGGCATGAAGCGTCGTGCTCTGATTGCCCAGGCGCTGGCTCACAAGCCGCCAGTTGTCATTCTGGATGAACCTACCGCCGGGGTGGATGTTGAACTGCGCCAGCAACTGTGGGATTTCATCAAGCGTCTCAACCGCGATGGCCACACCATCATTCTGACCACGCATTATCTGGAAGAGGCGGAAGTCCTGTGTTCGCGCGTCGCCATGATGAAGCAGGGCGAGATCATCGCCCTCGATAGCACGGCCAATCTGTTGAATCGCGTGCCCGGCAAGAACCTGCGTCTTAAACTAGGTGACACCATGCTGCCGCAAAGTCTCGAGCCGCTAGTGCGTAGTGTGGACAACGACATTTATACCTTGTCGCTGAGTGACATCGCCCAGATCGAACAGGTGCTGGCAGAGTTGCGGGGTGCCAATGTGACGGTGGAAGATCTGCAGGTCATCGAGACCGATCTCGAAGACGTGTTCGTAGAGCTGGTGGGCAAAAAATGACGCCTCAGGAAATGACAAACAGGGAAACGGCGGATCTTCCGGTATCCAACTGGCGCGGCCCCTGGACACTGTTCAAGAAAGAGCTGCTGCGCTTCTGGCGTGTGAGCTTCCAGACGGTGGCTGCACCGGTGATGACCGCACTGCTGTACCTGCTGATTTTCTCGCACGTGCTGCAAGGTC
>DASTRT010000211.1:0-5980 GCA_035761085.1 Methylophilaceae bacterium | reverse complement strand
TATTGAGTAACGCAATGTTCTTTCGCGAACGCTGAGTACCGCACCCCCGTAGGTATCCCAACTGCCCGCGGATGAATTCAACTTCAGCAATTTCCCCTAGCGAACAAAAAGTTTGCAAAATGTTACTTACCGAACAACATCGCCCCCTTCGCTGGTTTTAGTCTGAAAAGCAACCAGAAGCCAAAAGCTTTTATTTCTTTAGATTTGTAGTTGTAGTTAACGGGGAATTGATGCCATGTTCAAGCGACTCATCGGGGCGTTGCCAGCCTGCCTGTTGGTGTTTTCCATTGCCCATGCCGGGCAGACTTCTCAGGACCAGGGTAACCAGACCCAGAAGGACGATGGCCAATGGCTGATGCCATCGAAGAACACCCAAGGCACCCGCTTCAGCCAGCTCACCCAGATCAACCAGGATAACGTCAAGGAGCTGCAGGTCGCCTGGACCTTCGCCACCGGTCTCACGCCCGGCCACGAAGCGGCGCCGCTGGTGGTGAACAACACGATGTACATTGTCACCCCCTACCCCAACTATCTTTATGCCATCGACCTGACCAAACCCGGCGGCGAACTCAAGTGGACCTACAAGCCCAACCCGGCGCGCGCTTCGCAGGGCGTGGCCTGTTGCGATGTGGTGAATCGCGGCGCCGTCTACGTTGACGGCAAGATCATCTACAACACGCTGGACGCGCACACGGTGGCGGTGGATGCCGAAAGCGGCAAGGAAGTCTGGAAAACCAAGCTGGGCAACATCAACATGGGTGAAACCATGACCATGGCGCCGCTGGCGGTCAAGGACATGGTCATCGTCGGCGATAGCGGCGGCGAGATGGGCGTACGCGGCTGGGTGGCTGCACTGGACGCCAATTCAGGCAAGGTAAGATGGCGCGCCTTCAACACAGGTCCCGATCAGGATGTGCTGATCGGTAGTGACTTCAAGCCCTACTACAAGGCCGACCAGGGCAAGGACCTGGGCGTCAAGACCTGGCCACCCGATCAGTGGAAGATCGGCGGCGGCACCGTCTGGGGCTGGATCACCTACGATCCGGAAAGCAACCTCATCTACTATGGCTCCGCCAATCCGGGCCCGTGGAATCCGCAGCAACGGCCGGGCGACAACAAGTGGACCTCTTCCGTCTTCGCCCGCAACGCAGATACCGGCATGGCGAAATGGGCCTACCAGTACAATCCGCATGACCTGCACGACTACGATGCAGTCAACGAACACGTGCTGGCCGACATCAACATCGACGGCAAGCAGCGCAAGGTGTTGATGCACCCGGATCGTAACGGCTTCATGTATCTCATGGATCGCCTCACAGGTGAGGTGATTTCGGCCAATCCATTCGCCTACACCACCAGCATCAAGAAGATAGACCTCAAGACGGGTCAGCCGGTGCTCAATCCCGACAAAGAGCCCAAGGAGGGCGTCAAGGTCAACGATATCTGCCCGGCTGCGCCCGGCGGCAAGGACTGGCAGCCCAGCGCCTACTCGCCGCGCACTGGTCTGCTCTATATTCCGCACAATCACCTGTGCATGGACGTGACTTCCAGCAAGGTCGGCTACATCGCCGGCACGCCCTACGTCGGCATGAAGGTTGCCATGAACAAGGGCCCGGGCGGCTATGGCGGTGAATTTGCCGCGTGGGACCCGGTCGCCGGCAAGAAAGTGTGGGCCATCAAGGAACATTTCCCGGCCTGGAGCGGTGCGCTGGCCACGGCATCCGACATCGTGTTCTACGGCACCATGGATCGCTGGTTCAAGGCGGTGGATGCCAAGACCGGCAAGGAGCTGTGGAAATTCCGTACCGGCTCCGGCATCATCGGCCAGCCCATCACCTACAAAGGACCTGACGGCAAGCAATATGTCGCCGTGCTGTCCGGCGTGGGTGGGTGGTCCGGCGCCGTAGTCTCGGGCGGCCTGGATACCAAGGTGCCCTATGGCGCGCTGGGTTTCGTCAACGCCATGACCGACCTGCCGAAGGCGACGACGCCTGGCGGCACCTTGTATGTCTTCGCCCTGCCGGATCGCAAGCAATGAAACCCCTGGTTCCTCTGCTGCTGACACTGGCCCTGGTCTCGCCTCCCGGCTCGGCCTTGGCAGATAGCCCAACTTCCGCGCGGGTACTCAAGGTCTGCGCCGATCCCAACAATCTGCCGTATTCCAATGCAGCAGGTGCCGGCTTCGAGAACCGTCTGGCCGAGATGATTGCGGAATCGCTGGGGGCCAAGGTGGAGTACACCTGGTGGGCGCAGCGCCGCGGCTTCATCCGCAACACGCTAAAGGCCGGCCGCTGTGACGTGGTCATGGGAGTGCCCACGGATTACGACCTCGCCCTGACCACGCAGCCCTACTATCGCTCCAGTTATGCGCTGGTTTACCGCAAGAATGAGGGCTACCACATCACCAGCCTGGACGATCCGCGGCTCAAGAAGCTCAAGATCGGCGTTCACCTGGTGGGAGAGGGTATTTCGCCGCCGGCCAAGGTGCTGGCGCAGCACGGCATCGTCGATAACGTGGTGGGCTACAGCATCTTCGGCGACTACAGCCAACCCAACCCGCCGGCACGGCTGGTCGAGGCGGTGGCCAATGGCGATATCGATGTGGCTGTCGCCTGGGGGCCGCTGGCCGGCTACTTTGCCCAGCTCAACCCCAGGGAGCTGGAGGTCGTGCCCTTGCCTTCCTCCGACAACGCCGCACTGCCATTCCAGTTTTCCATCTCCATGGGAGTTCGGCCCGATGACCGCCAGCTCAAGGAAAAGCTGGATACGGTGCTGGCGCAGAGACGCCCACAAATTCATGCACTGCTGGCGCAATACGGTGTGCCGGTGGTGAATGCTCCATCTACTGACGCCTCCGCGCCGAATGTGAAAGAAAGGTGAATGCCATGCGTACCCTACTGAGGCCCCTGTCGATTTGTTTGCTGATTGCCGCGCTACCCAATGCGCAGGCCCAGCAAGGTCAGCCCGGCGAAACCAAGTCGCCAAGCGCAGAACAACTCCTGCAGGTCGAGGTCGGGCAGACCAGGATCCCCCACACGGCGGGGCAGGCCGATGTGCGCAACCCTTATGCGGGCGACAGCAACGCCGTGGCCCAGGGACGCATGTTGTTCGATGCCATGAATTGCAGCGGCTGCCACGCAGCGCAAGGCGGCGGCGGCATGGGTCCCCCGCTGTCCGACAATGTCTGGATATATGGTAACGACCCGGCACAGATCTATCTCACCATTCTGCAGGGACGTCCCAACGGCATGCCCTCATTTGCCAAGGCCCTGCCACCCAATGCCATATGGCAACTGGTGAGCTATGTGGAAACCCTGAGCAAATCGCCCGGGTCTCCGGTGAACAAGCCAGAGAACGCCCAGCAGTCAGGCAAGTGAGCGGCATATGAAGCGGATTCGAAACTCTCTGCTCATACTCCTGGCCCTGACATCCTTCCCCGCGTGGTCGGATACGCCCATGAGCTATCTGCATACCTACGGGCCGGCTGGCGACCCCGTTACCCGGCTCAACTGGGGACTGATCGCCATCTCCTGTGCAGTCAGTATCATCATCGGGCTGCTGGTGCTGCTGGCTGTGTTCCGTAAACGGCCGCCCGCCTCGCCTGACGCCCAGGGACGTATGCCATTGGGCCGCGGCGGTAATGGTCTGCCCTGGATTTATATCGGTGTCGGCATTTCCACCGTCGTCCTGTTTGCCGTGGGTATCTGGAACGCCGTCACCCTTGCTGCAGTGAGCGAGCCGGATCGCAAGCCTGCGATTACGGTGGAAATTACCGCGCATCAATGGTGGTGGGAGGCGCGCTACCGCGGCGACAGCCCTACGCAGATTTTTGTCACGGCCAATGAGATCCACATCCCGGTCGGCCAGCCGGTGCTGTTCAAGCTGGCTAGCGACGATGTCATCCATTCGTTCTGGATTCCTCAACTGGGCGGCAAGACCGACGTCATTCCCGGCCAGGTCAACCTGGCCTGGCTGCAGGCCGACAAGCCGGGCACTTACCGCGGGCAATGCGGCGAATACTGCGGTGCGCAGCACGCCCACATGGCGATGTATGTGGTGGCCGAGGAGCCGGAGAAATTCGCGCAGTGGCGCGCCGACCAGCTGGCTAATGCAGCTGCGCCCAGTGAAACCCAGGCCCAGCTCGGCCATGATGCCTTCATACAGAACTGCAGCGTCTGCCACACCGTGCGCGGCACCATGGCTCAGGGCCGCCTCGGCCCCGACCTGACCCATCTGATGAGCCGCGGCACTATTGCCGCCGGACTGCTCGACAACAACGAGGGCAGCCTGAATGGCTGGATAGCCAATCCGCAGGCCCTGAAACCGGGCACCCACATGCCGCGGATATTGCTGCAACCGGAAGAGCTGCACGATGTGGTGGCTTACCTGCAAACACTGAAATAAGGAGAGCACCTTGGCGACGAACGAGCTCTATCGCGTACCCGCACTGACAGAAGGAGACTATGGGTCGAAGGTAGCTTCGCGCCTCGAGGAGATCTGGAAGACCGACCCTGGCCTGTATGGCTGGCTCGCCAGCGTGGATCACAAGAAGATAGGTATCCGCTACCTGATCACCGCCTTCGCCTTTCTGCTGATCGGCGGGGTCGAAGCGCTGATCATGCGTATCCAGCTTGGTGCGCCGGGCATGAGTGTGCTGACGCCGGAGCAGTACAACCAGCTCTTCACCATGCACGGCATGACCATGATCTTCCTCTACGCCTTGCCCATTCTGTCCGGCTACAGCAACTATATCTGGCCGCTGTTGCTGGGTTCGCGCGACATGGCGTTTCCGCGCCTCAACGCGTTTTCCTATTGGGTATTCCTGTTTTCCGGCATTTTCCTGTACGCCAGTTTCTTCATCGGCCACACGCCAGATGCCGGCTGGTTCAACTACGTGCCCTACACGTCGCGGGAGTACGACCCCGGCCTCGGCATGGACATCTATGCGCTGGGCATGGTGTTCTTCGGCATCTCGACCACTGCCGGCTCGGTCAATTTTGTCGTGACCCTGCTGCGCACCAAGGCCCCCGGCATGTCCATCAACCGCATTCCCATCATGGTCTGGGGCACGTTGACCGCCTCGGTCGGCAACCTGCTGGCGGTGCCGGCGGTCAGCCTGGCCTTCTTCCTGCTGTGGATGGATCGGCAGTTTGGTACCCAGTTTTATGACGCTTCGGGCGGTGGCCATCCCGTGCTGTGGCAGCATCTGTTCTGGATGTTCGGTCACCCTTGGGTCTATGCCATCGTGCTGCCCGCCATGGGCATCGTGTCGGACGCGCTGCCGGTATTCTGCCGTCGGCCGCTGGTGGGCTATACCGTGGTGGCGCTATCCACCGTACTTACCATGTTCATCGGCTTCGGCGTCTGGGTGCATCACATGTTCGCCACCGGCATGCAGCTGATGTCGGTGTCCTTCTTCGGTGCGGCCAGCCTGGTCATCGTCATTCCCAGCGCGGTGGCGGTATTCGCCTGGATCGCCACCATGTTTACCGGGCGGCCGGTGTTCAAGACACCGTTCCTGTTCTTCGCCGGCTTCGTCTTCCTGTTCACCGTGGGTGGCGTGTCAGGCTTCATGACTGCGGCCGTGCCGCTCGACTGGCAGCTGACCGACACCTACTTCGTGGTGGCGCATCTCCACTACGTGCTGCTGGGCATCAACGTGTTCCCGGTCATCGGCGGCCTGTATTTCTGGTTCCCCAAGTTCACCGGGCGCATGATGAACGAGCGCTTGGGCAAGTGGAATTTCTGGGTGCTGTTCATCGGCTTCAACCTGGCTTTCTTCCCCATGCACATCTCGGGCCTGCTGGGCATGCCGCGTCGCATCTACACCTACATGCCGGGCCTGGGCTGGGAATTGCCCAACCTGATTACCAGTGTGGGCGCCTTCCTGTTCGCGCTGGGATTCCTCATGCTGATATGGAACATCCTCGTCAGCTTGCGCAAGGGTGCAATTGCCGGGCCCAACCCCTGGGATGCCCCC
>DASTRT010000210.1:0-2173 GCA_035761085.1 Methylophilaceae bacterium | reverse complement strand
GCCGATGGCGACTTCCAGATGCTGCTGGAACAGCCGGCGGTTGGGCAAGTGGGTCAGCGTATCCATCATCGCCATCCGGCCCAGCTCGGTATTGGCATCTTCCAATGTGAGCGAGGAGGTCGGGGCGGGACGGTCCAGGCGCATGGCGAACAATACGATGACTGCCCCCAGGCTGATTGCCAGCATCATGAGCCCGGGATGTGTTGCGTTCACAGCCTCAGAGACGGCGCCGGGGGCAAAGCGGGCGGCCATCATCGCCGTGTAATGGGTCCCCGTAATGGTCAGACCGGTGACGATCGCTGTCAGGATTTTGGAAGCGAAGGCCTGCCAGAAATGCTGCGTGCGCAGCCAGAACAGGATCAGCAGGATGGTAATGGCGGCAGCAGAAGCCAGGCTCACGGAAAGGGCCACCAGGGGCAGGTTGTAGGTGATGGCAGGCGACATGTGCATGGCATACATGCCGATGTAGTTCATGCCGCTGAGGCCGATGCCGATCAGCAATCCGCCGCCGATAAGCAGGCGTGAGCTCAGTGCAGGCTGGATCGCGATCTTGAGGGCCAGCCAGGAGACAGCCACGGCGGTCAGCCAGGAAAGAAACGTGTAGTCGAAGGTATAGCCCACCGGTGTGGGCAGCCTGTAAGCCAGCATGCTGAAGAACTGGCTGACCCAGATACCCGAACCTATGGCGGCAGAGCCGCCCAGTAGCCAGAGCTCTGCAACCTTGGGTCGGCTGCGGTAGATACGTGCAGAAAGCGCGAAAGCAGTCAGGGTTGTCATGAACCCGACAAGCAGTGAAGCGAGTACCAGGTGGTAATCGTAGGTTCCGGTCATGAATGCAGCGGCCCTACGATTTGGAATTTATTATTGTCATGCTGCTCATTGCGCAACTTCTGTGCCCATTGCGCAGGCAGCCCTACCGGAAATCATGAGACCTGTGGGAATCCCAGTATTTACGGGATTCTCGCGTGGAATTAACCGCTTATCGGCAGATCAGCGGTCTTCTTGTTTCACACGAGGTACATAAAACAAAACACCCGCCGGAGCGGGTGTTGTCGAGACTTTGAACGAGCCTGTCGATTTTTCAACAGGCTGGCCTAATCCGGGCTTACATCAACACATCAAACCCCGCGCAGCAGCTCGTTGATGCCGACCTTGCCCAGCGTCTTTGCATCGACCTTCTTGACGATGACGGCGCAGTAGAGGCTGTAGCTGCCGTCCTTGGAGGGCAGGTTGCCGGAAACAACGACGGAACCCGCTGGTACGCGACCGTAATGGACTTCGCCGGTTTCACGGTCGTAGATCTTGGTCGATTGACCGATATAGACGCCCATCGAGATCACGCAATTGTCTTCCACCACCACGCCTTCCACCACTTCGGAGCGGGCGCCAATGAAGCAGTTGTCGCCGATGATGGTGGGACCGGCCTGTACCGGCTCCAGCACGCCGCCGATACCGACACCGCCGCTCAGGTGTACGTTCTTGCCGATTTGCGCGCATGAGCCGACTGTCGCCCAGGTGTCTACCATGGTGCCTTCATCGACAAACGCGCCGATATTGACATAGGAGGGCATTAGTACGACGTTCTTGCCGATGAAAGAGCCGCGACGAACGATGGCATTGGGAACCACGCGGAAGCCGCCGGCCTTGAAATCCTCTTCGCTGTAGTCGGCGAACTTGGGCGGCACCTTGTCGAAATACCGGGTGACGCCGTCATCCATCATGCGGTTGTCTTCCAGGCGGAATGACAGCAGGACGGCCTTCTTGATCCATTGATGCGTTTCCCACTCCTGCGTGCCCGGCTTGCGGCTGGCAACGCGCAGGCGGCCGGCGTTCAGCTCTTCCAGCGTGCCGAATACGGCATCCTTGATGTTCTTGTCGGCATTGGCGGGGTTGATGTTGGCGCGGTCCTCGAACGCCGCTTCGATAACGGATTGCAGCTCCTGCATTGTCATTCCCTGATTTTTGAAAAACCGTGATTTTACTTGGTTCAGCCTGCGAAGTCAGTCCTTGATTTTTCGCAGGTTTTTGAGCTCGCGACGGTAGGCTTCAGCATCGCCGAATTCGACGAAATTCTGGTAATGCTCGTGCGAGGCTTGTAGCCGCCTGGCATGCTTGATCGGGCACCAGTACTGCTCGGTTCGCCCGACGATCTCCCGCAGGTAGGCAATGAGTC
>DASTRT010000209.1:0-3114 GCA_035761085.1 Methylophilaceae bacterium | reverse complement strand
GCTGCCGTAAAATCGGCCATTGCCGCTGGCGACCTCACCCGTGCGGAAGCCCTGGCAACTACACGTGAGCACTGGGAATGGATCGCCGAGGCAAGAAAGACCAACGCCAAAAACGCCCCTCCTGCAGATCAAGCCAATTCGGAAGAGTGCCTGGCAGCGAAACAGGCTCTCGAACGTGCTGCCAACAGCGCCGACCCAGAACCGGAAGTGCTTCAAGCCAAACGCAGTTTGATGTACGCCGCCTGCGACATCCCGCAACCAGTCGAACTGGTGAATCAGCAGCCCGTCACCACCCTGTTCCCCTATCCTTATACTCGACGACGCGGGTACCCAGGCCATCGGCACCCGCATGGCGATCACGACAAACCCTCAGATTACACTTCACCGCCCTACGATCGCCGCATGGCAGAGCCGTTTGGTAGCCGCTTCATCCGGCCCGAAGACGCGCCTCGTTGACTTACTCCTTTACCGCCGGCGCTTGCCGCCCAGGATAGAGCCAAGCACACCTCGCATCACCTGGCGCCCCAACTCGGAGCCGATGGCGCGAGCGGCGCTCTTAGCCGCGGTTTCCAGCATACTGTCTGGCTGACGGCCTCGCTTGCCAGGTCCATTACCTCCACCACCGAACAGATCGCCCCAGTCGAAGCCTCGATCCTCCTCGGCCTGCTCCGGCGATTGTTGCGCGCGTGCCTTGAGAATCTCGTAAGCCGACTCGCGATCGACAGACTTTTCATAGTGGCCGTACAACAGGGAGCCTTGGATCAGCTGCATGCGCTCCGTATCCGTGGCAGGGCCGATGCGGCTTTGCGGCGGGCAGACATAGGCGCGTTCGACAGGCACGGGACTGCCCTTCTCATCAAGGAATGACACCAGCGCCTCGCCGACGCCAAGCTCGGTAATGGCGGCGGCAACATTGAGTCCGGGATTGGCACGAAAGGTCTCAGCCGCCGCCTTGACCGCCTTCTGGTCGCGGGGCGTGAAGGCGCGCAAGGCGTGCTGCACGCGGTTGCCCAGCTGGCCGAGCACCACATCCGGAATATCCAGCGGATTCTGGCTGACGAAAAAGACGCCGACGCCTTTGGAGCGGATCAGGCGTACCACCTGCTCGATCTTGTCCAACAGCGCATCGGGTGCATCGTTGAATAGCAAATGAGCTTCGTCGAAGAAGAATACCAGCTTCGGCTTGTCGAGGTCGCCCGCTTCCGGCAGCCGTTCGAACAGTTCCGACAGCAGCCACAGCAGCAGCGTGGCATAGACGCGCGGCGAGTTGTACAGCGTATCGGCGGCGAGGATATTGATGACGCCACGACCGTTGGCATCGGTCTGCATGAAATCATCGAGGTTGAGCGCCGGCTCGCCGAACAGCTTGTCCGCGCCTTCGTGTTCGAGCTGCAGCAGAGCGCGCTGCACTGCTCCCACGCTGGCTGCCGAGATGTTGCCGTAGGTTGCCATATATTCGGCCGCATGCTCGCTGACATGCTGCAGCATGGCGCGGAGATCCTTGAGATCCAGCAGCAGCCAGCCCTGATCGTCGGCGATGCGGAAAGTGGCTGTCAGAACGCCGGATTGGACCTCGTTGAGATTGAGCATGCGTGACAACAGCAGCGGCCCAAGCTCGGCGATGGTAGTGCGTACCGGATGCCCCTTGATGCCGAACACATCCCAGAAAGCTACGGGTGATGCGGCATAGTTGAAGCCCTGCAGGCCGAGCTGCTTGACACGGGCTTCCACCTTGGCGTTGCCGCCGCCGGGAAAACCCATGCCCGACAGGTCTCCTTTGACGTCGGCCATGAACACCGGCACGCCGATGCGCGAGAAATGTTCCGCCAGCGTTTGCAGCGTCACCGTCTTGCCGGTGCCGGTCGCGCCGGCGATCATGCCATGGCGGTTGGCCATGCGCGGTAACAGGTTGAGATCGGTATCGCCCGTCTTGGCGATCAGTAGTGGTTCTACCATGTGTAAATCCTGCTATTGAAGTTGCTGATGCTGCTTCTACTAAAACTCGCCCTTGGCCGCCTTGTTCACGATATCGATGAGGCTTTTCTCCAGCGCCTGCGCGGCTTTCTGTGCGCGAGGCGTCGGGTTCTTGATAGCCTGAAGATCATGCGTAGGACGGGCGACGCCCAGATACAACTGGTTATTCCGTTGATAGATGCCGATTCGGCATGGAGCGAAGACCACAAATTCCGGATGATCGAGCATGATTTCGCCACCCAGACTCAGGTTGCAGTAAGCATGCGACTCCAGCGGGCCCTCGGGCGTCACTCCCCGCTGCTTCAGATGTTCCCCGATTGGGAAATTGGCCGGATTTACGAAATTCATGCCTTCGGACAACGTCTTCAGGCTGAGCAGGATATCGTCATAAGTCACACCCGGCGCTACAGGGACTTCATAGATCGCAGACTCGGCTACGCTGTCTGGTTTGTGCGTCTGCCCGGCACAGCCTGCGATCAGCAGGGCCAGCATTAGAATGATGTAGCGCTTCATCTATTTTCCCTGACCTTCCCTGTTGACGGCCTTGAATGCTTCATCCACGGCCTTGCGGTCGTAATCCGGCGCCAGTAATTGAATGAATCCGTACATATACCCTCGTAGGAAGGTATCGCGGCGAATGCCCAGATAGGTCGTGCTCGGGGGGAACAGATGGCTGACGTCCATTACCGCCAGGTTGGCATCCCTGTCCTTGTCATAGGCCATATTGGCAAGCAGGCCAACGCCCAGCCCCAAGCTCACATAGGTCTTGATCACGTCGGCATCGATGGCCGTGAGCACCACATTGGGATGCAGGCCTTCCTTTTCGAACACGCGATTGACGAGTGAACTGCCGGTAAACGAAAAGTCATAGGTGATCAGCGGATAGCGGGCAAGCTTTTCCAGGGTCAGCGGCGCATCGGACAACAAGGGATGCCCGTGAGGCGTGACCACGCAGCGATTCCACTGGTAGCACGGCAGGCAGACGATGTTTTCATAGGTGCTGATCGTTTCCGTGGCAATGCCGATATCGGCTTCGCCATTCGCCACCTGTGTCGCCACCTGCGTCGGATTGCCCTGATGGATGTTGAGCTTGACCTGTGGATACTGTTCCATGAAGGCTTTCACTGCTGCCGGGAGTTT
>DASTRT010000208.1:0-4166 GCA_035761085.1 Methylophilaceae bacterium | reverse complement strand
TGTCGATGGGCAGGTAGGAGAGGTGGCTCAGGCTTGAATAGCCGGTGCCGAAATCGTCCAGCGCGATTCTTACACCAAGCTTCTTGAGGCTGGTCAATGTATCGACAGCATCCTCCACCTGGCTCATTACCGTGGATTCGGTCACTTCCAGTTCGATGCAGGAAGGGTCGATGCCGGAGTCAGACAAAGCCAGCGCAACCTCGGCCTGGAAATTCTTGGAGCGGAACTGCATCGGGGAAACATTCACCGAAATGCGGATGGGAGGCATGCCGTTCTTGCGCCAGAACTCGTGCTGCTCACAGGCGCTGCGAATCACCCATTGACCCAGCTGATTGATGAGGCCGCTGGTTTCTGCCGCCGAAATGAAATCTCCGGGCAGGATGATGTCGTTGTTTTTCTGCCGCCAGCGCAACAGCGCCTCTACGCCCATCAGGGCGCGCGTGCTGGTGTCGACGATGGGCTGGTACCACAGCTCGAATTCGTTCTGGAAAATGCTCTGCCGCAGCCGCTGTTCCAGCGCGAACACGCGCTGGGTGTTGGTATTGATGTCGGAAGTGAAGAACTGATAGGTATTGCGGCCGTTGGCCTTGGCCTGGTACATGGCCGCATCGGCGTGGCGGATCAGCACGTCGATCTCCATGCCGTCGTGCGGGCACAGGCTGATGCCGATGCTGGGCGAGGTCCGCAGCTCCAGCGTATCCACGTAATAGGGTTGGCGCAGCACTTTTAGCAGGTTGTTAGCAGCCAGCGCCACATCGGTTTCCGACTTGACGTCATCCAGGATAGCGATGAATTCATCGCCGCCGATGCGTCCCACCACGTCGCAGCTGCGCAGACTGTCGCGCAAGCGGCGCGCCACTTCCTGCAGCATCTGGTCGCCCACCTGGTGTCCGTAAGTGTCGTTGATCGGCTTGAAGCGGTCGAGATCGAAAAACAGCACTGCCAGGCACTTGCGATGCCTGAGCGCGGAGTTGATGAGATTGGAGCCGAATTCGTAGACGATCGCCCGGTTCGGCAGCCCGGTCAGGGTATCGTGCTGGGCGGCGTGCAGTGCACGCTGCTCGGCATATTTCTGCTCGGTGACATCCAGCGAGAAATTGCAGACACCGAAGATTTCACCGGTCTCGAGGTCGCGCACCGGGTATTTCTGCACCAGATAGGTATGCAGCCGGCCATCGGTGCCCAGCATGGTCTCCTCGGTCTGCAGCACAGATTCCGTATCCAGTACCGTCTTGTCGTCCGCCTCGATCTTGATCGCCAGATTGTTCGAGAAGATATCCCGCGCGGTCTTGCCGATGATCATGTTTTCCGACATGCGCAGCAGCTCCACCAGCGACTTGTTGGCGATGAGGTATCTGCCTTGCCGGTCGCGGATGGAAATCAGAATGGGCGAGTAATTGAGGATGCTCTTGAGCTGGGCGCGCTCTCGCCCCAGCGCTATTTCAATCGCCTTGCGCCGGGTAATATCGGAGACAAAGCTCACGGCCAGGGGGCCGGAAGGCGTATCGGTAATGCCCAGGCTGGCTTCGATGGGGAAGACGCTGCCATCCTTGCGGCGTGCCTTCAGGTCCATGCCCAATCCCATTGGCCGTGGGTCGCCGCGATGGAAATAATCCTGGCGCTCCTTGATGTGGCGTTGGCGTGAATCCTCCGGAATCAGTATTTCCAGCGGCTTGTTGATGAGCTCGTCCTCGCGGTAACCGAACATGGATTCCACTGCCTTATTCACCAGCCGAATTCGCCCGTCACGCCCTATGCCTATCACCGCCTGTGTCGCCGATTCCAGCAATGCATGAGCAGTCTGCTCGCTTTCCTTGAGTGCCTTGCGGGACATCTCAAGCTGGCGCCCGAGCAAGCTGGTGGCGAGACCGATGATCAGAAAGATGCCCAAGCGGTACCCTTCCTGAATTCCCCAAAAACCGACTGCGGTATCAGGGCGCAGGAAAAAGATGGCGCTGATCGCTGCACCCAGAACGGTTGCCAGCAGTGCAGGGAAAAATCCCAGATAGAACGCACAAAGGATGACCGGCAGGGTGAAGATGATGAGTGGCGCCTGCCAGCCCACGAAAGGATGAATCAGGGCGCGTAGACATGTCGCCGCAATGACCAGCAGGACCGTGACCAGATAGGGATTAAGCTGATGCAAACCTTTGCGGAATAGCTCTTGCGCCATACTCGCGGCTTTGCTCCGGATCTATTGAGTTCATCCGATTTTCGCAGCGGCGGGTTTATTTTCTGTACGGCTGAGCACGTACTATCAAATCGAATAGGCTGATAAATTGCAGGCTCTAGGCCAGGAGAAGTAGCGACGAAGATTCCGGTCTCGCTCCGGGAGGCTAGAGGGATGCCTCGATCAGGGTGAGGGCGGCTTTCTTTGCCCGGCTGGCAGCCCCTGAGCCCGGGCTGAGCCGTTCGATCAGGGCCGCGCCTTCGAAAATGATGGCGAGCTGCTGCCCAAGTGTGTCGGGATCCCTCGCACCGGCCAAACGCGCGATTCGCATGAGGTAGTGCTGCAGTTCGTTCGACAACTCCACAGAGTAGCTGTTGATCGGATGCGCCGGGTCCGGAAACTCGACCGAGGCGATGTGAAACGGCAACCCGTGGAATTCCGGCGTGGTGATCCATTGCTCGACCAGACCGCACAGCTCGTAGAGAATTTCCTTGGGGTTGGCTTTTCTGCTCTGCAACTTCTGATTGAGCCAGGCGTAAAAACGGTCGGACTTTTCCCTCAGGTAGGCGATGATGAGCTGGTTTTTCGAGGGGAAATATTTGTAGAGCGTCGCCTTGGCAATGCCGGATTCGGCGATGATGGTGTCCACACCGGAGGCATTGATGCCTCTCGCATCAAACAGCAGCGTGGCCACGTCCAGGATTTTCTCGCGCATGTTTTTCATCCCATCCTCCCTCGTAAAGCTCACAGAGACCCCATCAACTTCTGGGGGTACAAGCAATTCACGTACTGCAGCGACTTCTTCAGGTTGCCCGCAGAATCCAGCTCCACGTGTCCGTTGTTGATAAAGGAAATAAACGCCTCGCGCTCTTCCGGTTGCAGCATGGCCGCCTGCGGTAGCTGGCATTCTCCCCGTTGCATCCGATGGTAGATGGCAACCAGATTGTTCACCGAATTCATACCGGCTTCATTGATGGCGGCCGTGCCTGATGCGTTTTGCTCAAAGAGCGAGGCCGGGGCAGGGTGGTGGGCGGGCTGCAGCCTGACCAGCGAGATGGCAAAGACCATGGCGATGGAAATCGCCGACAGTCCTATCCACAGCGGGTTATATGCACGTGGCGGACGCAGGAAGCCGGCAATGGAGTGGTTGACCAACTCCCACGGCTGTTTGGCGTTGTCCTGCAGTTGCAGACGAATTGCGCCGATCAGCAGGAACAGGATCTGGTCGGCCACGATCTCCGGGTTGTTGAGCCGGAGCTGGCCGATCTCGTTGCCAATCAGCTGTCGCAGCCCATGAATGTCTGCCAGGGAGAGTTCGGCCTGGTCGTTTTCTCCGTTCGCAAGGCGTGCCTTATGCCATGTACTCAAGGTCCGCCCGATATGTTTAAGGCGGGCAGCGGGCGAATTGCCTGAGCGCATGAAGTGAGAACGGAAGTCCTCGGAATCCAGTGATACGTGTGCCATCGCCGCTTGCCTTGTTGAGTTTTGAAAATAGTACTTGTGCTTGGGCTGATTATACAGCAGACTAAATAAAAACAGACAGACCTGTCTGCACACCCCGCAGAACCGCCTCTGTTGTTATCCAACTCTTTCACTTTGAGGAACGTATGGAAATTGCATCTACTGACGTAAAGTTGGCCGATTGGCGCGACCGGGCGCTGAAGCTGGAATCGGAAGTCCAGAAGGTGATCGTCGGGCAGGACAAGGCCATCCGCTTGATGAATATCGCCATCTTCGCTCGCGGCCACGTGCTGCTCGAAGGCGGCGTGGGCGTGGGCAAGACGACCTTGCTGCAGTCCATCACCCGCGGCATCGGCGGCGCTTACGAGCGTGTCGAAGGCACGGTGGACCTCATGCCCAACGATCTCGTCTACCACACGTTCCTCGGCGCAGACGGCCGCCCGCAGATCGACGAAGGCCCGCTGTTGCGCGCCGGCGAGCACTTGTCCGTATTCTTCTTCAACGAAATCAATCGTGCCCGGCCGCAGGTGCATGC
>DASTRT010000207.1:0-2837 GCA_035761085.1 Methylophilaceae bacterium | reverse complement strand
CGCTCAACCCGCGGGAACGCAGCAATTCACTCACGTAGTGGGCTGTGGCTTCGCCTTCTACCGTATAGTTGGTAGCCAGGATGACCTCCCTGACCACGCCATCCTGGGCGCGTTTCAACAGGCGGTCCAGATGGATATCCCGCGGACCGATACCGTCCAATGGCGAAAGCCGTCCCATCAGTACGAAATACATGCCGTTGAATACCTGCGTCTGTTCCAGCATCAGCAGGTCGGTTGGCATTTCTACGACGCACAGCAGGCTTCCATCACGCTTTTCGGATGCGCACAAGGCACAAACCGGCTGTTCACTGAAGTTGTTGCACAGGCTGCAGTGACTGATAACCTGTAAGGCGTTGTCCAACGCTTGCGCCAGATTGTTTGCCCCCTTGCGATCGCGCTGTAGCAGATGGTAGGCCATGCGCAAGGCAGATTTTGGTCCTACGCCCGGCAGGCAGCGTAAGGATTCCACCAGTCGTTCCAGTGCAGCCGGGTTGCTCACGTAGAGAGTTGGTCCTTAGAAAGGCAGCTTCATGCCAGGGGGCAAGGGCAGGCCGGCCATCAATCCGCCCATGCGTTCCTGAGTGGTGGATTCCACTTTACGCACGGCGTCATTGAGTGCCGTGACGATCAGGTCTTCCAGCATTTCCTTGTCATCGCTCATGAGGCTGTCATCAATTTGCACGCGCTTTACATGGTGTTGGCACGTCATGGTCACCTTGACCATGCCGGAGCCCGCCTGGCCCTCGACTTCAACGTTGGCGAGCTCGGCTTGCGCGCGCTTCATGTTTTCCTGCATTTGCTGGGCCTGTTTCATGAGGTTGCCCATGCCACCTTTGATCATTGCGTTCTCCTAACGTGCTTATTGAACAGGTTTGATGCTTGAAGAAATAATTTGTGCGCCGAATTCATTGACCAGCGCCTGCACGAAACGATCCTCCTGGATGGCCGATTCGGCTTTGGATTGCAGCGCCGCTTTTTCCTTGCTGACTTGCTGGGCTGGCGTGTTGCCGGTACCGCCGATCTCGAAATGTAGCTGCATACGCTTGCCAAAATACTGCTCGATCACGGCCCTGAGTTTGTCCTGATAGCCCAAGTCCAGCAGGTGTTTGTGGGCCTGCGGGATGCACAGATAGATAGCGTTTTCGTCATAACGGACGAGTTCGCAATTTTGAGCGAGCGCGCGCGCGAGGCCAAGCTTGAGCTGGTCAACCAGATTCCGCCAGTTGCCGTCGAACTCCTTCTTTGGCCGTTCGGAAATCTGTTCTTCTTGTTTTACTTGTACTGCCTGGTTTTCCTTGACGGCTACCGGCTCGATTTCAGTTTTTTTTTCAGCCGTTTCTGCGACTTCTGGTGTGGCGGCGGCAACTGGCGCAGCCTCTACATTTCGCGCCTCAGCCGTGGTTTTGCTTGGGATCGCCGCCCTGGCAGATTGAGGCTTGGGTGAGGCGCCTGTGGCCGCCGCATTGGCAGGAGAGAAGGCAAGCATACGCAGCAGGCACATGGTAAAGCCAGCAAACTCATCGGGGGCCAGACCTAGATCGCGACGGCCCAGAATGGCAATCTGGTAATAGAGCTGGACTTCGTCGGGTGCCATTCTGGCGGCCAGATCGAGCAACAGTTCCCGCTCGGGGTGGTCCTCTGCAATGCTTTGCGGCACTGTCTGGGCAACTGCGACCTGCTGCAGCAGGTTGGCGAGATCATTGAGGGCGGCGTCGAAGGAGAGACTGCGCTGCTCCATACGCTTGGCTTGTGCCATGAGGGTAGGGCCGTCCTGAGCGATCAGGCTTTGCAGCAACTCGAACAGATAGCTCTGGTCGATGGCACCCAGCATGCCGCGAACATCTTTTTCGTTGACGGCGTCGCCGCCGTAGGCGATGGCCTGATCCAGCAGCGATAGGGCGTCACGCATGCTGCCGGCCGCCGAACGTGCGATCAGCTGCAAGGCAACCGGCTCGTAGGGGATATTTTCCTGCTGCAAAATGGATTGCAGGTGATCGGTGATGGCGCTGCCGGGCATCTGCCGCAGGTTGAACTGCAGACAGCGCGAAAGGATGGTGACCGGCATTTTCTGCGGATCGGTCGTCGCCAGGATGAACTTGACGTGAGCCGGTGGCTCTTCCAGGGTCTTCAGCATGGCATTGAAGGCGCTGCGTGAAAGCATGTGCACTTCGTCAATGATGTAAATCTTGAAACGACCGGCTGTCGGCGCGTATTGCGCGCTGTCCAGCAGATCGCGCATGCTGTCCACCTGGGTGTTGGAAGCAGCATCCACTTCCACCAGGTCTACGAAGCGGCCTTTGTCAATTTCCAGGCAGGCGGCACATTGCCCACAGGGCGTTGCGGTGATGCCGGTTTCGCAATTCATGGATTTGGCCAGAATGCGGGCGAGGGTTGTTTTGCCGACGCCGCGCGTACCAGTGAACAGATAGGCGTGATGCAGCCTTTGCTGCTGCAGGGCGTTGGTCAGGGCACGAACCACATGCTCCTGCCCGACGAGTGCGTCAAACGCCTTGGGACGCCATTTTCGGGCAAGAACCTGATAGCTCATGGGGTATGGAATTCAATAAATACAAGCTGCAACTTTAGCCCAAAAGGCAGGCTCCGTGTGAAGCGATCAGGGCGATGCAAAAGGGGCGAGCCTGAACCCCGGCACTTGCTCAATAGTTGTGGCTGCTTCCTTCCGGACCTGACCAGGTTGGCTACTTCACAATGCGGGGAGGCCCGCCTGTTGCAATTCTACCCGAAATCACTATCGGCGGTCACCCGGAGGGGCAGTAGATTATGTCTTTTGCTTGAGCTATAGTTGGCGAATCAAAGACATCACAATAATAATGGCC
>DASTRT010000206.1:0-8642 GCA_035761085.1 Methylophilaceae bacterium | reverse complement strand
CTTGAGCATGCCCAGCGTGGCACAGGTTTCCAGGCCCATGGCCTTGACCTCGGCCACCATCCTGAGCACAGGCTCCAGATCACGCTGCTTTGGACTGCGCCAGGCCGCACCCATGCAAAAACGCGTGGCACCGCTCTCCTTGGCAGCACGTGCCGCGGACAGGACTTCCTCGAGTTGCATCAGCTCCTCATTTTCCACCCCGGTACTGTATCGCGCCGACTGCGGGCAGTAGCCGCAATCCTCGGAACAGCCACCGGTCTTGATGGAGAGCAACGTGCTGACCTGGACCGCGTTCGGGTCGAAGTGTTGTCTATGCACGGTCTGTGCACGATAAATCAGGTCGCTGAAAGGCAATGCAAACAGCTCTTCGATCTGGGCAATGCTCCAGCGCTGCTCTGTAGAAGGTGCCGGCTTTCTGCCGATTCGTTCTATCACGTGTTCAGACATTGCTATACTCCCCTGGAAATGAAACGTTCAAATGGCGGACGGACCAGCCCGAATTATAGCTGTCAATCATTTATGATGAAAATAATTAACAATTGTTTAAAATTTAAACAATCTATTTTCGCGGCTAGATGCGTCTTCTGCGAAGTCAGCTTAAAAAATAGTCAGTTGTCTATCTGCTTACCCTGTCTGCAATCTCTTCCCGCAGCTTCGGACAACGATTGTCCTCAATGTGGTCTTACTTCTGCCGACCAGCTCTGCGGACACTGCCTCAAGTCTCCGCCGGCTTTTGATGCCACCCATGCACTGTTTCGCTATGCCTATCCACTCGATGGCTTATTGCAAAAGTACAAATACGGCAACGCGCTCGTGATGGCCGAGCTATTCGGCAAATTGCTGAGTACCAGCCGAAAGAATTTCCCACTGCCCGATTTACTGATCCCCATGCCGCTGCATCCGCAACGTCTGCAGGAACGCGGCTTCAACCAGGCGGTCGAGATAGCGCGCGTAACTGCCCGCGAACTCAAACTTGCACTGGATATCCAGAGCTGCAAGCGTATACGCTTTTCGGCACCGCAAGCGACCCTTCCCCTGAAGCAGCGCGTCAGGAACATGCGTAATGCCTTCGCCTGCGAACGCAATCTGACAGGCATGAAAGTCGCGTTGGTGGATGATGTCATGACCACCGGCGCCAGCCTCAACGCCTTGGCGACCGCCGTCAGGAAAGCCGGCGCAGCTTCCATCGAATGCTGGGTGCTGGCCAGAACACAACCAAGAAACTGAACCCATGTTTGATATCGTGCTTTACCAGCCGGAGATCCCTCCGAACACCGGCAATATTATCCGGCTCTGCGCCAATACAGGGGCAACGCTGCATCTGGTCGAGCCTCTCGGCTTCACTCTGAAGGACGCTCAGCTTAAGCGAGCCGGGCTGGATTATCACGAGTATGCCACGCTCAAGATCCACAAGGATTGGGCGGTGTGCCAGCAGGCACTGACGGGAAGGCGCATGTTCGCTCTCACCACCAAGGGCAGCACGCGCCATACGGATATCGAATTTCTACCGGGCGACGTGTTCGTCTTCGGCCCGGAAACGCGTGGCCTGCCGCCGGAAATTCTGACGCAATTTTCAGCGGAAAACAGGGTAAGGTTACCGATGCTTCCACAGAGCCGCAGCCTCAATCTTTCGAACTCGGTGGCGGTGCTGGTGTATGAAGCGTGGCGGCAGAACGACTTCAGGAATGGCGTTTGATCAGACCGCTTCCGCTTTTTGTTCGCGGCTCAGCAGATTTTCCAGCGCCTTGCGCGGCGACTGTCCGTGTGACAAGACCTGATCGACTTCGCAAGTGATGGGCATTTCGATCTTCAACTCGGCGGCGCGCCGCATCACTTCCTGCGTCGTATAGACGCCTTCGGCCACGTGGCCAAGACCATGCAGCACCTGCTCCAGAGTCTGGCCGCTGGCGAGACGTATGCCGACTTCACGATTACGTGAATACTGGCCGGTACAGGTAAGAATCAGGTCTCCCGCTCCCGTCAAGCCCATGAAGGTTTCGCGCTTGCCGCCGAGGCAAACACCGAATCGCGTCATTTCCGCCAGGCCGCGCGTGATCAATGCGGCACGTGCATTATTGCCGAACTCCATGCCGTCGCAGATGCCAGCGGCGATTGCCATGACATTTTTCAAGGCCCCGCCGACCGATACGCCGATGACATCGCTGCTGGTGTAAACCCGGAGATTGCCATTATGCAGAATGGCCCCGGCCTTGCAGGCAAAACCTTCGTCAGGTGAAGCCAGCGTGACCGCCGTCGGCAGCCCACGCGCCAGCTCATCGGCAAAGCTAGGTCCGGAAAGCACTCCCCACGACCACTCGGTGTGCGGACCCAGCTCTTCGAGCGCAACCTCATGCGGCAACTGCGAAGTGGAGGTTTCCAGGCCCTTGTTGGCCCAGATGACAGGGATTCTTGAATTTGTCGCCTTGATCCTGCGCAGGGTTTCCCGAAAACCGGCAGTCGGCACCACGGAGAGGATGAGATCGGCGCCAGCAATGGCCGACTCCAGGTCACTTTCGACCGACAGCTTGTCCGTAAAGAGGTAGTTGCCGAGATAGCGCCGGTTGGATCGTGTAGCCGCCATCTCCTCGGCATGGGCAGGATTGCGCGACCACAAAGTAACCGGGTGGCGTTTGCTGATCTGCATGGCCAGCGCAGTGCCCCAGGCGCCCGCACCCAATACGGCAACTTTCACGCGCTCAATATCCCCATACCGATGAAGCCAGGATATAGCCGGTGAGGCCATCCCGGTGGCGCACCTTGACCCAGCTGTTGCCAGCAGGGCCGGAAGTCGGAGGCTCAAGCATTTCGAGCATCACATCCTGCTCGACTTTGGAAATGACTTTAGAGGCCGGGTCAGCCGCCTGATGCAGCTCGGCATTATTGGTGATGACGATCAGGTTGCGCTTGGTGTCGAGGTCTTTCGCCTCGATCCAGCTTAGCGTACCGAAATGGTCGCGCACCTTGATCCAGTTGCCGAGCGTGACGATGATCTCGACTGGATAGCCCTGGCTCACCACGAACAGCTTTTTGGCTTGCGCGGAAGGCGCGTCATAGAGCACGGCCTTCTGGGGTGCAACCGAACGGTATTCCAGTGCGGCCGCCATGCCGGGCATCAGGACGATACCCAGCAGGCAGGTGAAGACTGCGAGTTTACTGAACTGCTGCCTCTTGCGAAGCTGCAGATTGCTGCTGGCGCTGCTGGGCATAAAGAGCCTCGAAATTGATCGGATTGAGCAGGACGGGCGGGAAGCCGGCGCGGGTGACGACATCCGATACAGTTTCGCGCGCATAGGGGAACAGGATATTCGGGCAGGTCACACCCAGGATGATGTCCAGATTTTCCTCGGGAATATTGCGCACCTGGAAGATGCCGGCCTGGGCCACTTCGACCAGGAACACGGTCTTGTCTTCGATGCGGGAAGTCACGGTGACGGTAATGACCACTTCGAATACGCCGTCATCCAGCTGGGTGGTGGCATTGCCGAGCTCGACGCTGAGCTGGGGCGTTTCGCGCTGGATGAAGATTTGCGGTGCATTCGGGATTTCAAGCGACAAATCCTTCACGTAAATCTTTTCGATGCCGAATCCTGGCTGCTTGTCTTCGTTATTTGGTTGTGCCTGATTGTCTTCTGCCATGACGATTCCTAAAAATGCCGGGTGACCGGTCAGTTGTGAGTGGATGTGGCAGCCCGCTACACGGGCCTCAAAGTAAAGAAACGCATTCTAACTGCTTATCTCATGTTTTTAAACCGCAATCCGGCCTCACGCCGCCAACAGCGGTTCGAGTTTGCCGGCCAGGTCCAGCGCACGCAGGTCATCAAAGCCGCCCACGTGATGCTCGCCGATGTAGATCTGCGGTACGGTACGACGGCCGGTTTTCTCCATCATCTCCATGCGCAGCTGCGGCTCCAGATCGACGCGGATTTTCTCGATATCGCTCACGCCGCGGCTGGAGAGCAAGCGTTCCGCCGCAATGCAGAATGGGCAGCTGGCAGTGGTATACATCAGAACCTTGGCCATGTGCATTACCTCACCACCGGAAGCTTGGCCTGCTGCCAGGCATTGAGACCGCCTTGCAGGTTGTAGACTTTGGTGAACCCCTGCCTCTGCAACAGATCACAGGCCTTGGCACCACGCACGCCGGCCTGGCAATTCACCAGCATGGGCTTGTCCTTGTACTTGCGCAGCTCGCCGACGCGCTCTTCCAGCTGCGCCAACGGAATGTGACGGGCGTCGGTGATGTGACCGGCAGCGAATTCGGCATCGTCGCGCACATCCAGCACCAGCGCATTCTCCCGGTTGATCAGCAGCACGGCCTCGGTCGGGCCCAGACTGGCCGAGCCCGCGCCGCGGCTCAACATAGGCCAGACCAGCATGAGACCAGAGCCGAGCGCGAGGCCGATAAGCAGGATATTGTCGATGATGAATTTCACGATGTGTTCCAGAAAACCAAACCCTGATTTTACCAACAAATGTCCGGCAAAGCGCGTCCCTGCAAACTTGTGCCGCACGGTCGCGGTCCGATAAACAACAGACGCTCAAGATTTATTGCGCGAAACTCTCTAAAATATCGACAACCGCCAGAAATGATTCGGACAATTCAATGAAAGTGACTCCCGTTCTACTGCTTATTCTCGACGGCTTCGGCTACAGCGAAGACATGACCGACAACGCCATTGCCATGGCCGACACTCCCAACTGGGACAAGCTCTGGAAAACCCAGCCGCATACCCTGATCAATGCATCCGAGAGTTTCGTCGGCCTGCCACAAGGCCAGATGGGCAATTCCGAGGTCGGCCACCTGAACATGGGCGCAGGCCGCGTCGTATTCCAGGATCTGGAACGCATCAACCGCTCGATTGCCACCGGGGAATTCTTCCAGAACCCCACGCTAACGGAAGCCATTGAAACCGCCAAAAAGGCCGGCAAGGCCCTGCACATTTTTGGCCTGCTGTCGGACGGCGGCGTACACAGCCATCAGGACCACATTCACGCCATGATCGAGATGGCGGCGCGTGCCGGCCTGGAAAAAATCTATGTCCACGCGTTCCTCGACGGCCGCGATACCCCACCCAGGAGCGCCGAAACCTACATTCACCGGCTCGAGGAGAAATGCGCTCATCCTTATCCGGGATCACCGGTTACTGCCCGAATTGTTTCCGTCGGCGGCCGTTACTTCGCCATGGACCGTGACAAGCGCTGGCCGCGAGTCGAAGCCGCCTATGACCTGATTACCGAAGGTGTGGGTGAATACACCGCGGTCAGCGCGCATGATGCCTTGGCTGCCGCCTACGCACGCGGCGAAACCGACGAGTTCGTCAAGCCGACGGCAATCCGCAATCCGCATGAAGGCCCGATACGCATGGAGGATGGGGACGTCGTCGTCTACATGAATTTCCGCTCGGACCGCGCGCGCCAGCTCACGCATGCTCTTCTCGAGCCCGAGTTCGAGGGTTTCAATCGTCGCCATGTGCCCAAGCTGGGTGGTTTCTATACCCTGACCGAGTACGACAAGAAGGAACTTCGCGCCAAGCCGGTTTTCGGCCCGGAGGAAATCCACAATTCGTTCGGCGAATACATTTCCGATTTGGGGCTGAAACAGCTGCGCATCGCCGAGACGGAGAAGTACCCACACGTCACCTTCTTCTTCAACGGCGGCGAAGAGCGGGTATTCCCGGGCGAGGACCGCATCCTGGTGCCATCGCCGCAGGTGGCGACCTACGACCTCAAACCGGAGATGAGCGCCTTCGAAGTCACCGATGAGCTGGTCAATGCGATCAATAGCCGCAAATACGACGCCATCATCTGCAACCTGGCCAATGCCGACATGGTAGGCCATACGGGCAACCTGCAGGCCGCGATCAAGGCCATCGAGGCCGTCGACAAGTGCATCGGTCGCATTGTCGCTGCCATGCAGTCGATCGGGGGCGAAGTCATCATCACCGCCGACCACGGCAACGCCGAACTGATGCAGGACAATGCCAACCAGCAGCCGCACACGCAGCACACCACCAATCTGGTGCCCTTCCTGTATGTCGGTCGACAGGCCAAGCTGGCGCAAACCGGATCGCTATCCGATATCGCACCCACCCTGCTCATGCTTATGGGTATTCCGCAACCAGCCGAAATGACTGGTCATGCCCTGATCGAGCTATCCGGCCAGGCAACGGAATCACCCATGAAAAGTGCCGCGCACTCTTGAGCTGATGCCGGCACGCCTCCTTCTGCTCGTCGCCCTGTGGGCCCTGGCGTCACCGGCCTGGTCAGCCTCCAAGGTCGAGAAAACCAAGCAGAATCTAGAAGAGCTGCATGACCGTATCGAAGCCCTCAAGAAGGAGCTCGGCAGCACAGAGGAGAAGCACAACGAGGCGGCCGACGAGCTGAAACAGAGCGAGCAGGCGATCAGCGAGGCTAACCGCAAGCTCTACGAGCTCAATCGCCAGCACAAGCAGAGCAGCAAATCGCTGGGAAACCTGCAGCAGCAAAAAACCGAGCTGGAATCCACTCTGCAGCAACAGCAGAAACTGCTTGGGACGCAGCTCTACCAGCAGTATCTGCATGGCCGCCAGGGTTATGTGCAAATACTGCTACAACAGCAGGACCCGGGCGCTATCGCTCGCCAACTGCAATACTACTCTTACGTCTCGCGCGCCCGCGCTACCCTGATCGAATCCATGCATAGTAATCTGGAAAAGGTGGCCAAGCTCAATGACGAAGCCGCTGCCGAACTGCAGCATCTCGCCGAGTTGAAAGAGGCACAGGAGAAGGAGCGGCAGGAACTGCAGTCGCAAAAGCAGGAACGGCGCAAACTGCTGAGCCAGCTGTCGGCCAAGATCAAGTCGCAGCGCGGCGAGATCGACAAGCTCAAGCGCGACGAAAAGCGCCTGTCTGACCTGGTCGAGAAGCTGTCGCGCGTGGTGATACGCAAACCACCACCGGCGAAGAAGAACGAGCCCAGCAAGCCAATCGGCCGTAATGAAACACTGCCCAGCAACAGCTTCTCCGGCAATTTTGCCGCATTGAAAGGAAAACTCAACCTGCCGGTCAAGGGCGACATCGCCAATCGCTTCGGCGATGAGCGCAAGGATACCGGCGTGTCCTGGAAAGGGCTTTTCATCAAGTCGCCAGAAGGCAGCGAAGTGAAATCAGTCGCCCCCGGAACCGTAGTATTTGCCGACTGGCTGCGCGGTTTCGGCAACTTGCTGATCATCGATCACGGAGATAGCTATATGACGCTCTATGCCAACAACCAGGCGCTGCTCAAGAAGGTCGGCGAAGAGGTCAAGGGCGGCGACACCATCGCCTCCGTCGGCAACAGCGGCGGCAATGAAGAGCCCGGGCTATATTTCGAGCTGCGCCACCAGAGCAAGCCGATCGACCCCCTGAGCTGGAGCACGCTACGTTGATGAAGAGGGAGATCTGAGATGAATGCTGTCCCCGGGTGGTTCCTGCTGGCGCTGCTGTCTGCCGTCTTTGCAGCGTTAACCGCAATATTCGCCAAGATCGGCCTGGAAGGCGTGGATGCCGATTACGCCACGCTGATCCGTACGCTTGTAATCGTCACGCTACTGACCATCTACGTTACTTCGGCAGGCAAATGGGTGAACCCGGCCACGCTCAGCAAGAAGTCGCTGCTGTTCCTGGTGCTTTCCGGGCTGGCAACCGGCGCTTCCTGGTTCTGCTATTTCCGTGCATTAAAACTCGGCGATGCGGCGAAAGTCGCACCTATCGACAAGCTGAGCCTGGCATTGGTAGCCATCTTCGCCACCCTGTTTCTCGGTGAAAAACTGGGCGGCAAGGACTGGACGGGCATTGCCCTCATTGTGAGCGGCATCATCCTGCTGGGATTGAAGAAGTAGCTCTTCAAACTCGACCCCAAGTCAGCCTGACGTTCTTATAAACGGGCTGAGAGAATCTCCGCTACCCTGTCATCAGGTAACACGATTGGATTGGTCTTCATGCTATTGCCGCGGCAGTTGGCCACCACGCGGGGAATGTCTGCGGGCGTCATGCCGTATTCAGCCAGCCGTGGCAGACCAAGCTCGTGCGTCCAGGTTTCCAACACTTCCACCAGCGTCTCCAGGCCACCCTGCTCAGACAACTTCATGTTGTTGGCGAGCACCTTGCCGACATGGGCGTATCGCCACAAGGCATCACCTTCTGGCTGGTCCACCTTCAGAAGTTCGATATTCATGCGCGTGCATTCTGCAACCAGGGTACCGCAGACCACGCCATGCGGGATTGGAAAGAATGCACCCAAAGGCGCAGCCAGCCCATGTACCGAGCCGAGGCCGGCCTGGGCCAACGTGATGCCGGACAATAGCGCCCCATAAGCCATGTTGGTGCGATGTTGGGCAATATCACCCTCGTTGCGATACCAGGGCACCAGGCCGTCCCTGACGGCGCGAATGCCGGACATGGCGAGCACATCGGTGAACGGATTAGCACGGGTGGAGACATAGGACTCCAGCAGCTGGGTGAACGCATCCATGCCGTTCGCGGCAATCAGCGTTTGCGGGCAGCTCGCCAGCAACTCGGGATCTACCACGGCATAGTTGGCCACCAACCGGTCATGGCGGAAGGACTTCTTGTAACCGCCCTCCCCCTGTTTCGAAAGCACCGCATTCTTGGTCGCTTCCGAC
>DASTRT010000205.1:0-5249 GCA_035761085.1 Methylophilaceae bacterium | reverse complement strand
GAGCATATTTTCCGAGATGGAGACGTCGATATCCTTCTTGTCCACACCCGCCAGTTCGGCGCGGACCACCACTTCGTTTTCCTGGTCGACCACATCGATCTTGGGCCAGCGTACGGTAAACGCGTCGAAGTGGCTGAACGGCTCAAACATATCGCGGAAGGCGTTGCCTTCTTCACGGGAAGAGCGGAGCCAGCCGCGATTCATGAAGCGGTTGAAGGTCTTCTCGATCGTTTCCTCGATGGGATTGATGATCGAATCCAACGAGAACGGGCGACTAATGTCGCGGCTCTGCCGGGTTGCATCTTGTTTCCTCGTGACATGGACGGATTCGCCATTTGAGGGTTTGGGTTGCTGATGAGTCGTTGCTTGTTCCATGTTTGTCTCCTTTCATTACTCAAAAAGAGTCATACAAATTGACCGTGATAATCCGGCAATGTTTCCAGATGGGCGAACGGCAATCAGGTTAAATGCCGGAGTTTTCCGGCGAGCTGAACGAAAAACCTTCACGCAGCAAGGCCATCTTGACGTCATCAGGCGAGGCCAGCCTTTCGTCGAAAGAGACTTCGGCATCGCCGCTGCCCAGGGTGACTCTCACTTCATTCACGCCATTTACCGACTTGAGCGTCTCGCGTACCTCACGTGCCCAGCCGTCACAGGTAATCCCACTCACTCTCAATTTCTGTATCTGCATGATCGCACCCCTAGCCAACATTCGTTCACGGTTCCCATCATCCAACCAACCCATCAAACCAATTTGATATTCGTCAAAGATTTTAGAGTTCGCTGTTTGCAGAAATATGAATGAAGTGGAAAAGGGCTTCCTGTGAGTGAGTGATTAAGTGCGGGTAGAGACCAGCAGGGCATTGGCAAGCGAAATGCCATGATCCAGCGGCACCATGCGGGTGCTGAGCCCCAGGCTTTCCAGCAGGGTGAGCCAGTCATGCAGGGGTCTGCAAAACAAGGGATTGTCCTGATGCACACGCAAAAACCAGATCGTGCGGTCATACCAGTAGCTACATTTGAACCAGAAACCGCCATCGGCATCACCAACGCGCAGGATCAATCTTCCGCCTGCCGGCAAAGCCTGGCTGACGCGTCGCAACACATCTTCCTGTGCCTGGTAGTCCATGTAATGCAGCACATCCAGGATCACGATCACGTCGGATTGCTCGAACTCCTTGTGGCTGATGTCTGCCACCTCGAAACTGGCACGCCGGTGCAGTGCGCGCTTTGCACGCTCGATATCGAGCGGCACTGAGTCGATGCCGTGGAATGCGCCCAGCGTTGGAGGCGCGGGCCAAGCCTCGGGCCAGCAACCCTCTCTATGCATTTCACGGGCTGCAAACAGGATGGAGGCCAGCAACCCCTGACCGCATCCGAGGTCGAGCAAGCGTGCGCCATCCGGCACCAGGCCCTGCTTGAGTATGGTGACAAAAGCCGGGTCTATTCTCAGCTTGACCCTGGCAAAAATGCGCGCATACCAGTCAGCCACCTGGTAAGGGGCAACTGCGGAAGAGAGCAGGGTTTTTGCAATGCTGGAGGTGGTGTTGAAATAAGACAGACGCTGATACTGGGGCATAAAGATACCGTGAGTCCTGAAGCCAATTGGAGCCAGTTGATATGTGAATCACGATAACGGCCGGCATTGACCTTGTATGTGCGAAACGGCCGTTAGAGTAGGGTTTATTTGAAGGAAAGCCGATGCAACTTCAAAACAATGCTTCTGTCTTGACTTATATCAACAGGGTTCATGCTTAACCGCGGTATTTATTAATTGCAAACTAAAGGGAGAAAATACATGCAAGTACCTTTGCAAATCACCGTTCGCGATATGCCTCATTCCGATGCCCTTGATACCCATATCCGGGAAAAGGTCGAGAAGCTGGAACAACTGTTTCCGAAAATCATTTCCTGCCGGGTGGTGGTGGAGCTGGCGCACAAGCATCAGCAGCAGGGCAATGAGTTCAATGTACGCATTGATCTTAGTGTCCCAGGCAAGAAGGAGATCGTGGTCAACCGCGATCATCATGAGGACCCTTATGTGGCCTTACGGGATGCCTTCAATGCCGCCATGCGTCAGTTGGAAGACTATGCCCAGCGGGTGAAGGGAAAAACCAAGACGCATGCTTCGGAGCAGGAGAGCCCGGCGGGTAACGTGGCCTGATTGTCATTCCATATCAATAAAAAGCCGGCGCAAGCCGGATTTTGTTTATCATCGATGGCTGGCGCGTACTAGTGTCGCCTGTCTGCTTCCTTGTTTTGCTCGCGGCTCAGGATATTGGGAATGGCATCGAACTCCCGGCCCAGCAGCAACAGCAGGTCATCCAGCGTGACGATACCCACCAGGGCGCCTTCAACACTGATCACCGGCATGCGCCTCACGCCTTCCTCCGCCATGGCCTGGAAGGTTTCCAGAACACCATTGTTTTCGCTGACGACCGCTAATGTGGAAACGGCAATATCGCCGACGGTAATGACGGCAGCATCCAGTCCCGTCGCCAGCACTTCCACCACAATATCGCGGTCGGTCACTATACCTACGGGGGTGGTCAAGCCATTTTCGTTGATCACCACAACGACATCACCCACATGGTGATGCCGCATCAGCTTTGCCGCCTCAAGCACTGTAGTATCGGACTGAACGGTAACCACATTGCGTTTGCAAACGTCGCTAATTGGCATGAGAGCTCCTTCCTTGCTCAATTCATGAAAGACAGGAGTAAGGGTAGGCCGATGTCGGCCTCTCGGATTGATGCAAGTCAATCAACCCATCTTTAAGAACGTGTCGCCCTTGTTTCGACCCTAGTGCAGATCGCGAGTACCCGGACCGTCGATGCTTTCGTCATACACTTCAGATTCTTCCTCGGCGAGCTGGTCCTCCTTCTCCGGCAGGCGTTGATCCCGACCTTGCCGAGTATCCTCGGTGCCTGCCTCGACGTCGGTTTCAGGCTCATTCACATCGATATTTTCGATGCTGCGGTCAAACACCGGTATGCCGTCGCGATCTTCCATGAACGCATTGACCGCCTCCAGGCCATTATCGTTTGGCTGATCTTGCAGGTCGTCCGTGCCCAGATCGTCCACCCGCGGACCACTGCCGCCATGTTGAGCCGCATTGCTGGCGTCCGCTCCGCCGGCTTCCCGCGTCACGCGGGGAAAGGGCGGATAACTATGTCCCTCATCCTCAGTGTATTGGCCGAGGTCATTCCCGACATCCGCGGGAAAATCGGCCACGTCATTGTCCGGATCCGAAGGGAAGTCTTCCACTGCCTGCAAATCGGCATCGTCTTCCTCGGGGTATTTGTGTTTCCGTGACGGGTCCAGCGAGGGCATATCCAGGCTGCCGTCCTTGTCCTTGTCGGGATGATTCAATCGTATTTTCATGAGTGCCCCTCTGGTAGTTTGCGTTCAAAGGGTTTTTCTATGCCTTTTGCCGTTCGCCTTCTGTGCGCGCACATACCAAGAAGCAGCCCTCGCGATTATGTGATCACACCAACAGACAGAAAATGCAGTAATCCCAATGATTGCAGAACCTGAGTTACCGCGAAGGAATGCATCATGGATAAATCGAGATCGGTAGTGCTGTCCGGCTTGCTGGTGCTGACCCTGGCCCTACCAGCCTGCAAAACGGCAACAGGTGCCGCAGTAGGGGCTGGTGCGGGCGCCGCGATCGGCGCTGGTACTGGCTATGGCGCCAAGAAGGGGGCCCTGATCGGCACGGGTATTGGCGCGGCGGCTGGTGCCATTTACGACATTGTGAAATAGGAGAGCGAGATGGAAACCTCCAGATATTCAATTGCGGTTGCGGCCGCGTTGGTCATGGCGTCATGGGTCGCTGCCGCTCAGGATAATGCGGATTGCCAGAAGCCAGACACTCCGCAAAAGATAGAAGGACGAATCACCGACATCGACATGGCCCAAGGCAAGGTGACCGTGAAGTCAGCCGACGGTCAGGCCCACGTATTTAATGCCTCGCCGGAGTTTCTCAAGACCTATAAAAAAGGCGACACCATAAAGATGGAGTTGCGCTGCAAGTAAGCCTTGCTCCAGGAAACAAAAAGCCCCGTTTGGGGCTTTTTTTATGGCTGCCACTATCGAAATACTAATGAAAGTGATACATTATAATAAAACCTCAACCTACTGATTTATATTGGTTGTTGCCTATTTACTATAACGCACAGAGAGTACCAGCAATGACGCCACAAGCAACAGGGGAAAGCAAAAGCAATAACCTTTTCGCCAAGATCTTCCTCATCACCGCCGCCATTATCCTAATCCTCTACGGTGCACGCTCCGGCATGTACACCCTGGAGGTCGCTCAATATCTGGCCGCAGGCATCGCCGCCGGCGTCCTGATCAGCTTCACCAAGATACGCGGCTGGATGTTCATTCCTGCCATCGTTCTGGGCAATGCCGTGATGGCCGGCCTGATTCACAGCTTCAGCTCATTAGTCTAGCTACTGCCTGCGTTGTGGGGCCAGCTGGATCAGCTGGCCTTCGTCGGTCACCAGGTAAAGCAGTCCGTCCGGCCCTTGGCGCACATCGCGTACGCGCTGGTGGATGTCTGTGAGCAGATGCTCCTCGCCGGTCACCCGGCCATCCTTGATGACCAGCCGCACCAGACGCTGTTCCTTCAGTGCCCCGATGAAGAGGCTATCCTTCCACGCGGGAAAGGCGTTGCCCGTGTAATACTGGGCGCCAGAAGGGGCGATAACCGGATCCCAATAGTAGACCGGCTGTTTCATGCCCTCGCGATGCGGCTTGTTGGTCGTGATTTCCTCGCCTGAATACTCGATGCCGTAGCTAGCCAGCGGCCAGCCGTAGTTTTCCCCTTTTTGGATCAGGTTGAGTTCATCACCGCCGCGAGGTCCGTGCTCGATCTCCCATAGCCGTCCCTGTGGGTCAACCGTGGTCGCCTGAACATTGCGGTGCCCATAGGACCATATCTCCGGTAGTGCATTCGCTTTGCCAATGAAAGGATTACCCGGGGCCGGCTTGCCCTCCGGCGTGATGCGCATGATCTTTCCCAAATGGCTATCCAGGTGCTGTGCCTGCGGCCGTGTTTCCAGGTCAGAGCGCTCGCCGTCCGAAACAAACAGCATGCCATCCGACCCGAACGCCAGCCTGGAGCCGAAATGCATGTGGTTATCGTATGTCGGACGAACGCGGAAAATCGTTTTCACGCTGTCCAGTCGCTTTTTATCTTTCGACAATACGCCCTTGGCCACGCTGGTACCGTTCCCGCCATC
>DASTRT010000204.1:0-2967 GCA_035761085.1 Methylophilaceae bacterium | reverse complement strand
TTTAAGCGGCTCGACAACGAGTGCACCAAGCGGCTGCTCAAGCTGCGCACTCCCGATCTCACTGGCGAGCACTACGAGGCTGCCAAGAAACTAGAAGCCGAGATCGACAACAACCCACGCACCATGAGCCGTTCGGATCTTCTGCAGCTCATCATCCAGTGCGCACTGGTTGGCGATTGCTACGTCAACACCTACAGCATGGGATCCAATGACGGCCGCCCGCTTTTCTTCATGGCTGAGCAGTTAAAGATCGACACCAAGGCCATCCGCGCCGAGACAGAAGCCGAACTGGCCCCGAAAAAGAAGGGGAAACAGCCGGCCACCGCCGAACCCGCCTCTCCCCCACCTTCTGCTGCGCAAGCGCAAGAACAGACCGCGCAGGAAAAGCCCAAGGATGAATGGGTGTCGCACGGAACCGTGATGGTCAAGGCCAGCGAGCTTGCCGCGATGGAAGCGCAGGCGGCCGCTGCGGATCCTGCTGCGCAGGCTGAGGAAAAAAAGCCGTTGCCCGCTGGGTTCCAAAAGGCCAGGGAAAAGGCGCTGGCCAGAAAAGCCAAAGAGCAGAAACAAAAGGTGCCGGCCAAGGCCGGCGATAAAGATAGCGCGGCCGCTGCAGCGACCGCGTAAACCGGAGGCCATGGATATGACACCCGAACAATTGATCCTCGCTGCCTTCAACAAGATAGGCGTGGAGGTGCATGCCAATAAAGTTGCGCACGGCTGGAAGGTCACCACCCAGGAGGATTGGGCAAAGAGCCAACACGAAGTGCCGGCAGCGCTCATGCTCATCACCACAGAAGTGGCGGAGGCAATGGAGGCCTTCCGCAAGAATGACTTCGCCAACTTTCAGGAGGAGCTGGCCGACATCATCATCCGGACCGCGGGCCTGGCCAATGGCCTCGGCATCGATCTCGGCTGGGCAGTGCTGGCCAAGATGGAAAAGAACCGCACCCGGGAATACAAGCATGGAGGCAAGCGGCTATGAGCGACAAATCCCGTATCGAATGGACCCAGGCCACATGGAACCCGGTCACCGGCTGCAGCAAGGTAAGCCAGGGATGCAAGCACTGCTACGCTGAACGCGAGTGGCCAAGGATGAGCGCGCCACGGCCGCAGCCGAACGTCTACACCGGCCGCGCATTCACCGACGTGCAGTGCCATCCGGAGCGATTGCTGCAGCCCTGGTGCTGGGTAAAGCCGCGCCTCATTTTCGTCAATAGCATGTCGGATCTCTTCCACGAGTCCGTGCCGTTCGAGTTCATTGCCCATGTGTTCTGGATCATGGGCGTGACAACCAGGCACACCTACCAGGTGCTGACCAAGCGGCCGCAACGCATGCTGGAGTTTTTCAAGTGGGTGGAAGATGGCGCGCTCACCTTCCCCGATGACCGCATTGGTAAGAACTCCCCAGATGTGAAATGGCAGCCAGCCACGAAAAGCCGAGGCGGCTATGACAACTGCGGACCAGGCTGGCCATATGAGAACGTCTGGCTGGGCGTATCGGTCGAGGACCAGGCCACAGCAGATGAGCGCATCCCGCTGCTGCTGAAATGCCCTGCAGCGGTCAGGTGGATCAGCGCCGAGCCATTGCTCGGACAGGTCGACCTTTCAAGGATCGGTGGCGATCGTTTTGGATACGGTGCCCAGAATGCCCTCTCAGGGGCTCCCTGGGTTTATCTCGGCCCGGATGCCGATGGCAGGGCAATGTGGGAACTAGGCGAGCCGAGGCATAACCGTCTAGATTGGGTGGTTGCCGGCGGCGAAAGCGGACCAGGTGCGCGGCCAATGCACCCTGAGTGGGCACGTTCTCTCCGTGATCAATGTTCAGCTGCAGGAGTGCCATTTTTCTTCAAGCAATGGGGCAACTGGGCACCGTACTGCACCCATGCAGAAATGCTGGCCAGGGACTATAGGCTTCCAGACGACGACCTCCATTATGTAGGCATTACCCCAGATGGACTTGTGGGCAGAGACATCACCGATAGGGCTGGCATGCATTGGGTGAGAAACCTCGGCAAGAAAGCTGCCGGCAGACTGCTTGACGGCATCGAGCACAACGGAATGCCGGAGGTACGGCCATGACCGCCCTCCTCATCTTCATCAGCACCTTCAGCCTGGTGTTCGCCCTGGGCTTCCAGAGCCTCAACGTCAACAACGGCCACTACAAAGCCGCGTTCATGACCAGCTTCGCCATTGGCCTCAGCAACCTGGCACTGTTCAAAACCGTGCCGGATGCCAACTGGCTGGAGATCGTCGCATTTCTGTCCGGTGGCCCGTTTGGCATCGTCAGCAGCATGTGGGCGCATGAGCGGTGGATGCCCAAGCGTGACCGCCAAGGCAAGGTCCCGCTGCCCGAGGGCAAGGCATGGCCGGAGCCGCCTGAAACTATGATCATTAAGGGCGCCAATCCAATCCCGCCACCGGTTCCTGAACGAGTAGGTTTCAGGCTTAAAGATTTTTGGCCCTGGATATCCGGGGTATGACCAAAAGCCGCAACATCAACCGGCCGAAACGGAAATGGCAGCCCATCGAAGATGTACTGCTGATGGCTTGTTATCCCTACTCCACCGCCACTGCCCTGGCAAAAGCACTCGGTGCAACCAAGAGTGCCGTCTATCAACGCAGCAGGAAACTCGGCCTGAGCAAATCCGAATGGTTCAAACAGAGCACGCTATCGAGCCGGCTCAGGCGAGAGGATGCACCCAGCGTTGCCTACCGATTCCCCAAAGGCCACGTGCCGGCGAACAAGGGAAAAAAGGGCATCAGCTACCCGGGCATGGAGGCGACCCAGTTCAAGCCTGGCCATAAGCCTGGCAATTATCGCCCGGTAGGCAGCACCAGGATCTGCTCAAAGGATGGCTATGTCCTGATCAAGATCGAGGAAGGCATGTTCAAGTGGAAAGCCCTGCACCGCATTGTGTGGGAGCGGATGAACGGCGCCGTGCCGCCTGGCCATGTTGTTTATTT
>DASTRT010000203.1:0-6403 GCA_035761085.1 Methylophilaceae bacterium | reverse complement strand
GCTCGGCCTTCAGTGCCACATTGGTTTCCATGTAGGCCTGGGCGAAGGCGTTGGCCACGCCAGCCGAGAACTGCGGGTCGGCCGAGGTGTAGCTGATATTGATGACGTTGCTGTCGGTCGATGGCTTGACCTTGAGCTTGTTCAGCAGCACCGCGGCCAGCCAGGTTTCCAGCTTGCCGCGGCCTTCGGTATCCTCCAGCCACTTGTCACGTACTGCGCGGTTCTTGTCCAGTTGCAGGATCTGGATGGCGCGCAATGCCGTACGCTCGCTGTTGATGATATCCACCTGGGTTGGCAGATAGCTGGTGTTGGGCCCCGAGAGAATGGTGCCCAGCAAGGGGTCCGGCGTGTGGATATCAACGACGATGCTCGTTGTAGCCGTGTAGCGCGGGGATATCAGCAGGCTGACGGCGAGCGTGGCGGCCACAATCACGATGAGAGTGAACAGGGCAACCTTATAGCGCGCCTTGAGAATGAGAAGTAGCTGCTGCAGGTTCATGGCGTCTCCTTAAAACAAGCCTTTTTTGAATGGTTTTAGAACAGGCTTTCCGACACGTAGATCACATCGCCGGGCTGTACAGGGTCGTTCGGGTTGGCGCTAAGGGGTTCCACCTTGCCGTCGTCGTTCTTGCGGTAGACCTTGATGCCGCGTTCGGTGCCGCGGATGGTCGGGCCGCCGGCTTCAGCCAGGGCCTGCTGGATCGACATGCCGTTGCGGATGCGGAAGGAGCCGGGTTTCTGCGTTTCACCGTAGATGTAGTAGAGCGGTGCGGGCGGTACATAGAGGATGTCGCCTGCGGCTACCGTCATGTCTTCGGAAGTACCATCCTTCATGAACATCTCGTGCACGTCGATTTCCTTGCGGATGCGTTCACCATTGCGATAGCCGACCAGGATGACCTTCTCGGCGCCGCCGGCATTCGGGCCCGCATCGCTGACGATGCCGCCGGCGTTGGCCAGCATTTCGGAGACATGGGTATTGAAGGTTTCAATCGGGTAACGGCCCGGGCGATTGACTTCACCCAGCACGGATACCTGGTTGCCACGGATGCGCATCAGCAGGATGTTGACCTGTGGCTGCTGTACGAAGCCGCCGGATTTCAACGCGCTGGCAATGGCCTTCTCGGCAGAAGCGATCGGCTTGCCGCCCACGTCGACCTCGCCGATCAGCGGGTAGGTGATGTTGCCGTTTTCATTGACCCGGGTGTCCAGGGACAGATCAGGATTCTGGAACACGGAGATGCGAATCTCGTCGCCTGGCCCCAGGGTGTAGTTTTTTGGATTATCCGCATCCGGAGTGCTCATGGTCGGATCAGCGGGCTGGATTTGTGCTGCCTGATCGGCAACGGCGACTTTCTGATTCTCCGCATAGCTGTGGGTGGCTGCGACGGAAAGCAGGGCGGCCAGACCTGCGTTTAGAAATCTGTAGTGTTGCATTACAGTCCTCCTTATGAACTTTTAATAGGAATAAATGTGGTGGAACTCAGGCTTGCGTATCTTCAAAGACCGGAAATGCCTTTCTCCACGTTGATGGATGCATCCTCTGTCTTGTCAGTAGTCTTGACGGCAGGAGGAGAGCTTTCCGCAGCACTGCTATCCGCCGTCTGCTGCGGCATATCCTTGAATTCGTTCAGGTAAACGATCTTGGCGGAGGATTTGAGACGCTGCAGATCCTGGTTGATGGCGGTTTTCGCTTCCTCGTTTGCCAGGAAACGGGGGATGCGCTGCATGGCAGTCTCCTTGTCCACGGGCGCAACTTCAGAAGACACGAGGTGCACCACGGTGATCGCTTCGGGAGATTCGATCAGCTTGGTTTCGCCATCCTTCATGGGTGCGATCTGGCTCAGCAAGGGCAGCGAGATCTGCTCGGCGGCCCGGGTCGCTCCGCTAGTGTTGAAGTGGAGACTCTTGGACTTGAGCCATGCGACGACGTCATCCATGGGCTTGGACGTGGCGACCTGGCGAATCTCGGAAACCGGAGCATCCTTGGTGGGAATGACGATTTCCTGCAGCTTGTAGATACGGCGCTGGGCGAACAGCTCGGGATGTTCGTCATAGAACTTAGCGACTTCTTTCTCCGAAGGCTGCGGCAGGTTGCTGACGACCTGGCTCAGGTAGGCCTTGGTCAGAATCTCGCGCTTGGCCGCATCCATCATCATCATGACTTCGGGGGAGCGGTCGATCTTGTTCTTTTCGGCTTGCTGCACTGCCAGCTGCTGATTGATGAGCTTGTCCAGGACTTCCTTGCGGACGGCATTGACGTTTTCCGGAGTAACGTTGGGGATCTTGGAAACGGCGTTGTTTACCTGGTGGACGGTGATTTCATCGCCGTTGACCTTAGCAACGATCTGGGTAGCGGGTTTGTCGGATTTCGAGCACCCCCAGAAGACGGACATTGCCAGGACGAGGACGATTGTGTTGCGGAATGTGGAACTTGTATTTAGTATTTGTGTTGTAGTTGTCATGATGTTTGTTCGCTAGTGAAACAATGTTTCGTCTTTGTACACGCATCGAAATGACATATCTGTACGATAGCGAACACTTTCCGCATTTGCCCGGCCCTGCATATATAAGGTATGACGCGGTTCCTCTTGCACTCGTGTCATCCAGTAGTCTTCACCCCTTACTGCCCAAAAATTGTGTGATAACGCACATACAAATGCGGCCGTAAAACATAATCTGGCAACCATCAATTCAGCCCTTTTCGAATACCGGGCGTCCTGCCTGGAGTAATACAGAAAAAATAAAATTGGAGAGGGTATTCCAGTACTGCAATAACAAGAATCTGCTTCATACAACGGGGATATTTGCTGTTCACGGGGAAACAAATCTTCGAGTTTTCAAGAAAGGACAAGGCTAATGATTGCCAATAGCCCTAACTCAAATAATCCCAAGCAGAATGATCTGCTCGCCGCCTTGCCGGGCGAAGTTTTCCTGAGATTGCTTCCCGAACTCGAACTGGTGCCAATGCCGCTGGGCTGGGTGCTGTGCGAGTCGGGCGCCAAGCTTACTCACGTATATTTTCCAACCACCGCGATTGTCTCGCTGCTGTATGTCACCGAAGACGGTGCTTCGGCGGAGATCGCCATGACCGGCCGTGACGGCCTGGTCGGTGTCGCGCTCTTCATGGGTGGTGACAGCACGCCCAGCCGCGCCGTGGTGCAGAGCGCCGGTTACGGCTACCGCCTCAAGGCCTCCGTGCTCAAGCGCGAATTCAAGCTCGGCGGCCACCTGCAGGCGCTGGCGCTAAGCTACACGCAGGCGTTGATCACGCAAATGGCGCAAACCGCCGTCTGCAATCGCCACCATACGGTGGAGCAGCAACTCTGCCGTCTGCTGCTGCTGACCCATGACCGCCTGCCGGGTGACGAACTCGTCATGACGCAGGAGCTCATCGCCAACATGCTGGGCGTACGGCGCGAGGGTGTCACCGAAGCCGCCGGCCGCCTGCAGGCCGCGGGCTATATCAAGTACAGCCGTGGCCATATCACCGTTCTCGACCGGCCGCGCCTCGAGAAGCATGTCTGCGAGTGCTATCACGTGGTCAAGAAAGAATGTGACCGCCTGTTGCCACAGAACCCCAACGCGCTGCAGCGGGAGAAGGAGCCAGCCATTACGGTCAACCGTCATGTGTATGTCGAACGGGCGGTGCGTCACTGATGAAAATCCTGCCAGTTATCCTTTGCGGCGGTTCGGGCACGCGCCTGTGGCCGCTTTCTCGCCAGCAGCACCCCAAGCAGATGCTGAATCTTGCCGGCGAACACACCATGCTGCAGGCGACTGCCATGCGTATTTCGGGTCCTGCATTGCCTTCCGAATGGGAGGTGAAATCGCCTCTGGTGATCGGCCAGGAGGAATGCCGTTTCCTCACTGCCGAACAATTACGCCAGATCGGCCGTCCCGCCACTGCCATCATCCTTGAGCCGGTCGGCCGCAATACCGCCCCGGCGCTCACCGTCGCCTCGCTGTTCATCCGGGCCGAGGAGGAAGAGGATCCGGTAATGGTGGTCATGCCGGCCGACCATGTAATCGCCGAGCCCGAGCATTTCTGTGAGGCGTTGAGCCATGCCGTAGCGCTGGCCGACCAGGGTCGCATCGTCACCCTGGGTATCAAGCCGACCTTGCCGGAAACCGGCTACGGCTATATCCGCCGCGGCAACCCGATTGGCGAGACCGGCGGCGACGAAATCGCCGAATTCGTCGAAAAGCCGGATAGCGAGACGGCAGAACGCTACCTGGCGGACGGCAACTATTTCTGGAACAGCGGCATCTATGTGCTGCGTGCCTCGACCTGGCTTGCCCAGATCGAACGCTTCCGCCCGGATATTCTCAAGGCCTGCCGTACCGCCATGGATACCAGCGCACGCGACAGCGACTTCGTTCGTGTGGGTAAAGCGGCATTTGCCGCCTGCCCGTCGGATTCCATTGACTATGCGGTCATGGAACGGCTGGCCACACTGCAATCCGGCAGTGACGATCGCGACCTGGTCGCCGTCGTCCCGCTGGACGCCGGCTGGTCCGATGTCGGTGCGTGGAACGCGCTGTGGGAGCTGGGCGACAAGAACGCCGACGGCAATGTGCTGGAAGGCGATGTATTCGCCATGAATAGCCATAACAACCTGGTGCGCGCGGAAAACCGCCTCGTGGCCTGTATCGGCATGGAAGATACCGTTGTCGTGGAAACCGCCGATGCTGTGCTGGTGGCCAACCGCAACCAGCTGCACCTGGTCAAGGACGCAGTCGCCAAGCTCAAGGCAGACGGCCGCACCGAATGCGATTCGCACCGCAAGGTGCAGCGCCCCTGGGGCAATTACGACAGCATCGACTCGGGGCACCGCTTCCAGGTCAAGCATATCGTCGTCAGCCCGGGCGCTTCGCTGTCGCTGCAGATGCATCACCACCGCGCCGAACACTGGATTGTGGTAACCGGTACTGCACGCGTCACGCGTGGCGACGAGCAATTCCTGCTGACCGAGAATCAGTCGACCTACATCCCGCTCGGCACGGTGCATCGGCTGGAAAACCCCGGTGTGGTACCGCTGGAAATGATCGAGGTGCAATCCGGGACTTATCTCGGAGAGGACGACATCGTCCGCTTCCAGGACCACTACGGCCGCGATCACGAGCTCGACAAGCTCATTTCCGGTAACACCGGCAACTCTACCAGCCGGCCTGCGCTGGAGACTCGCCACTAGCGAAATTCCGGCTTTCAAGCTGCTGCAGCCAAGACAAAACGGGCGCCTGATTCAGGGCGCCCGTTTGTTTTGGATCATTCTAGTCTATGGGGCTGCTGGATAAATGCCAGTAAGGGAGATTCAGTAGGTCAGGACAGATCAGTAGGTCGGCGCGAACAGGGGACGTGAGCCGTTAAGGCGCGTGCCGGCCAGGTATTCCAGTCGTTCCGGCTGGGCCTTGAGCATGGCGTCGGAGGTGCTGTCGGCCCCATCATTGTTGTCGGAGGCCAGTGTATAGCTGCGCCACTCGTTGTATTTGGCCAGCACCGCCCGTACATACATCTGGGTTTCGCGATAGGGCGGGATGCGGTTGGCGTAGCGGATCACTGTGCCTTCACCGGCATTGTAGGCGGCCAGCGCGAGGTCCAGGCGGTTGTTGAACATGCGCAGCAGGTCGCGCAGGTAAAGCGTGCCGGCACGCAGGTTGGACTGCGAGCTATCGAGATTGTGGATGCCGTAGCGGGCACCGGTATCGGGAATGACCTGCATCAGGCCGACGGCGCCCTTGTCGGAAACGGCGTCATGGCGATAGTGCGATTCCACGTAGATGACGGCGTGCACCAGCGCCGGATCCAGCGACGCTGCCTTGGCTGCCTTGGCTATCTCCTTGGCAAAAGGGCGGCTGGCGAGCTGCGGATGTACACCATTGGCAGGCACCAGAATGGCATCAGGCACCTCTGCTTTCGTTTCGGCCTTTTTGGCTTCATCCGCCGGACGGTATTTCTTGTCCAGCCGGTATTGCTCGGCATCCTGGTTTTTCAGCAGGTAGGCACTCTTGTTGCTCTCCAGCGCATGGGCCGGAATCAGCCATAGAGAAGAAATAACAAGAGGAATAAGACGTTTGGATGAGACAAGGTTGGGCAGTTTAATACGCATGCTTATCCTTTAAGACGACCATGACGGTTTTGTAAATGATGTAAAGATCCAGCCGTAGCGACCAGTTGCGCAGGTAGGCGAGGTCGTAGTCGATACGGCTTTTCATTTTTTCCAGCGTGTCGGTTTCGCCGCGCCAGCCGTTGACCTGCGCCCAGCCGGTGATGCCGGGCTTGACCTTGTGGCGCACATGTAGCCCTTGATGAGCTTGCGGTAGAGCTCGTTATGGGCAACCGCGTGCGGGCGTGGGCCGACGATACTCATGCTGCCCTGCAGCACGTTGAAGAACTGCGGCA
>DASTRT010000202.1:0-10862 GCA_035761085.1 Methylophilaceae bacterium | reverse complement strand
TGTAGAACTGCTGCAGATCATCGCGCTGAATCGCGGGTACGGTTTGCGGCTCTCCGCTTTCACGCAGAGCATAGGGGTGACTGCCGTAGAGCGCCGTCATGAAGGCACGGCTGGCGATCGTCTCGGGCCGCGTATCTGCATCCTTCAGACCGGCGATCACCCGTGCCTTTTCCCGCTCCAGGATAGGCGCCGGGAAAGTGGGCTGGTGCATGATCTTGATATAGACATCCAGCGCCTGTTCGCGCTCGCGTTCACTGCTCAGGGTACGCAACTGAAAGCCGGCGCGGTCGGCATCGAAATCCCCGCCGAGGATGGCGCCGACATCCGCCAGCTTGTTGGAGATCTCCTCTTCCGTCATGCCGGCAGCACCCAGCGTCATGATGTGGCGAGTCAATGCAGCCAGCCCCGATTTGGGTGCGGGATCGCGTGCGCTGCCGGCTGCGAAATCGGTACTGACGTCGATAATCGGCAGATCATGGTTTTCGACGAAATAAACGTTGGCACCCGTTGCGGTCTGCCAGTGCTGAATGTCAACCTTGGCCTGGGCCTGCAATGCCAGCATCAGGCCCGCCGTTGCAAGAATCAATCGGTAAATGCGCATCATCCCTTTTCCATTAACGTACATCGTGACCCCCTTCTTGCGGCGCCCTGAGTTTTTCGCCGGGCGCCAGCGGCTGCGGATCAAGTATGGCGACAGTGCGGTTGTCGCGATTCAGGTACTTTTTCGCCACTGCCTGCACCTGCTCGGCTGTCACCTGGGAAAGCTTCTGCGGATATTTGTCCAGCAAGTGCCAGGAGTGTCCGGTGATTTCCAGCCGGCCAATCTGCATTGCCTGGTAGAACATGGAATCGCGCTGATAGACATCTGCGGCAATCACCTGCGCCTTGACACGCTTGAGCTCTTCCTCGGTCACGCCGGACTTCTTGATCTTGTCGATTTCCTGCTCCAGCGCCGCCTGCAGTTCGGCGGGAGTTTTGCCTTCGCTAGGGGAACCATCCAGCTCGAATAGTGATTCATCGGCACGCTGGATGAGATCGTAGCCAGCACTCACGTTTACGGCGATTTTCTGGTCGCGGACCAGGTTCTGGTTGAGCCGCGCGGAGGCATTGCCATCCAGCACGCCTGCGAGAATTTCCAGCGCATAGGGCTCCCAGTCCTTGTCCTCATCCTGCAAAGCGGGAACGTGGTAACCCATGAGCAGATAGGGCAATTCCGCCTTGGCCTTGACGATGGCCTGGCGGGGTCCCTTTTGCTCCGGTTCCTCCTGCGGCCTGCGGTTGGGTATGGTGCCTGCCTTGATCGGACCGAAGTACTGCTTGGCGAGCTCGAACACCTGGTCGGCATCCACATCGCCAACCACCACCAGGATGGCATTGTTCGGCACGTACCAGGTCTTGTACCACTTGCGGGCGTCTTCCACGGTCATGTGCTGCAGGTCATCCATCCAGCCCACCACAGGGCGTCTGTACGGGTGAGCGATATAGGCGATGGCCTGGAATTGCTCGTTGACCAACGCCTCCGGATTGTCCTCGGTGCGCCAGCGACGCTCCTCCATGACCACCTTGATTTCCTTGCTGAACTCTTCCTGCGAAAGCTGCAGGTTAGCCATGCGGTCTGCCTCCAGCTTCATCGCCAATGGCAGCTTGGACCGCTCGAGCTGCTGGTAATAGGAGGTGTAATCGGCACCGGTGAAGGCGTTCTCACGGCCGCCGGCAGCGGCAATGATGCGGGAAAATTGGCCGGCCGGCACATCCTTGGTACCCTTGAACATCATGTGCTCGAGCACATGGGCCACACCGGTTCTGCCGTTGACCTCATCGATACTGCCAGCCTTGTACCAGACCTGCGATACCACCACAGGTGCCCGATGGTCCTCCTGGACGATGACACGCATCCCGTTATCAAGTTTGAATTCTTTGGTTTCGGCGAACGCCAGTAGAGGGAAAAACAGCCCGATGACTAACAAACGGCGGATAAACAACGTGACTCTCCTTTTTGGAACTGCATTATAGCGTGGCAAATCCAACGATCTGTGGGGGTTGGGTGAAGATTGTATCCGTCCTCTGTGACAAAACACGCCCCCAAATAGTTCTTCCGCCGTTCCGCCTTGGTTGCCCTACCGTACAAATCGGCTTAATCGCAAAATTGGAATAAAATGTCATGGCCATGTTCGATTTTTTCAAAAAAGACAAATCCCCCACCCCTTCACCTGAACCTCGTGAGGAACCCGCAAAGTCCTGGGGCGAACGGCTCAAGCAGGGCCTGAGCCGCACCCGCAGCCAATTGGGAGGCCAGTTGGCCGGGCTATTCAGCGGCGGCAAGATCAGCGAGGAAGTTTATGAAGAGCTGGAAAGTATCCTGCTCACGGCCGATGTTGGCGTCTCTGCCACCCAGACCTTGCTCGACCAGATACGTACACGCGTGAAACGTCAGAACCTCAGCGATACCACCCAGTTGCGCGAAGCCCTGAAGCAGTCGCTGCTGGAGCTGCTGCAACCCTTGGAGCAGCCACTCGATACGACCAGGGACAAACCCTTTGTCATCATGATGGCAGGCGTCAATGGCGCCGGCAAAACCACTACCATCGGCAAACTGGCCCACCTGTTCCGCACCGAGAACAAGTCCGTGCTGATTGCCGCCGGCGACACCTTTCGCGCGGCAGCTCGCGAGCAGTTGCAGGCCTGGGGTGACCGTAACCAGGTCCACGTCGTGGCGCAGGAAGGCGGCGATTCCGCGGCAGTCATCTTCGATGCCGTCAACTCTGCGCGCGCCCGCGGCATCGATGTCGTACTGGCCGACACGGCAGGCCGCTTGCCCACCCAGCTCAACCTCATGGAGGAAATCCGCAAGGTACAGCGCGTCATCGGCAAGGCGCAGATGAACGCCCCGCACGAAGTGCTGCTGGTACTGGATGCCAATACCGGACAAAACGCCGTCGCACAGGTCAAGGCGTTCGACGATGCACTCGGCGTCACCGGCCTGGTTCTGACCAAACTGGACGGCACAGCCAAGGGCGGCGTCATTGCTGCCATCGCTCAGGCGCGTCCGATTCCCGTGCGCTACATCGGCGTTGGCGAGGGTCTGGACGACTTGCGGCCATTCAAGGCCAGCGAATTTGTCGAGGCGCTATTCGCATGATTGTCTTCGACCAGGTCAGCAAACGCTATCCGGGCAGCCAGGAGGTGTTGCGCAATGTCTCCTTCGAAATCCAGTCTGGCGACATGGTGTTCGTCATCGGCCACTCGGGCGCCGGCAAAAGCACCCTGCTCAAGCTCATCGCCGCAACTGAGCGGCCAACCAGCGGCACTGTGCTGATCGGCAACCAGAACGTAAGCAAGCTGCGTCCGGCGGCCATTCCTTATCTGAGGCGAAAGTTCGGCCTGGTATTCCAGGATCACAAGCTGCTCTACGACCGCAACTGCTATGAAAACGTCGCCCTGCCGCTCTACATCAATGGCATCACCGGCAGCGAAGCGGGCAAGCGCATTCGCGCCGCGCTGGACAAGGTAGGCCTGCTGGGCAAGGAAAAAGCCCTGCCGATCACACTCTCCGGCGGCGAACAGCAGCGGCTTGCCATTGCCCGTGCGGTGGTAAGCCGGCCGTCTATCCTGATCGCCGACGAACCTACCGGAAATCTCGACGAAGGCTACGCGAGTGAAATCATGGGGCTGTTCCACGCATTTCAACAGGTAGGTGTAACTATCATTATCGCCACCCACGACATCAGCAGCATCGATAGCCAGGCGGCTGTGCTGCAGCTCAACCAGGGGCAACTGGAAGACTGGCGCCGCAGTGCCCGGCAAGCCAGCGCCGAGACGGTGCAGCCATGAGGCAATGGCTCAGTCTGCATGCGCAAGCCATGCGCCATGTCATTGCCCGGTTGCGCAAGAACATGCTGGCGACGTTCATGATGTGGTGCGTGATGGGGATCACCCTGTCTCTGCCTGGCGTGCTTTATATCGCCATCGACAATCTCAATCGCGTCGCGGGCAGCGTGCAGAGCGAGCCGCAGATCAGCCTTTTCCTCAAGCTGGACATCCAGCCGGATGCTATTGCCGATATCAAGAAGCGGCTTTCCGACCACGCCGAGGTTGCCGGCTATCGCTTCGTCAGCAAGCAAGATGCCTGGGAAGAGCTCAAGAAGAATAGCGGCCTGGGGTCGATCTCCGATCTGGAACAGAACCCTCTGCCTGACGCCTTTTTCATTCAGCCCAAAGGTTCGAATCCGGAGGCTATCGAGGGGTTGCAGCATGAACTGCAGCAGTGGCCTGGCGTGGAGCTGGCCCAGCTGGATGCCACCTGGATCAAGCGTCTTTATGCTGTGCTCGAGCTGGGCAGGAAAGCCGTACTGATCCTTGCCGTGCTGCTGGGCTTCGCCCTGCTGGCCATCATCGGTAACACCATCAGGCTGCAGGTAGTGACACAGCTCGACGAAATCGAGGTCTCCAAACTCATTGGCGCGACCGACAATTTCATTCGCCGGCCTTTCCTGTATGCCGGCACTTTCTATGGACTGGGCGGCGGGCTGGCAGCGCTGGTGTTCCTGCTGGGCATCACGCTGTTGTTCAATTCCTCCACAGCCGAGATTGCCCGGCTCTACAGCAGCGATTTCAACCTGCATTTCCTGGATTTCTTCTCCAGCCTTTCCCTTATTTTCATCGCCGCACTCCTGGGCTGGATCGGCTCCTACACCGCCGTCAACCGCTCTCTGCGCCGGCTCGGGAAGTAACCGGCGTACCCCGTATTCTCGGTAACCAAGAACCATCACTCCCACGGCACGAATGGCAATCCGCTTGCAACTTTGTCCGGCAGGCGGGTCAAACCTTTTATAAATGCCCTGTTAGGCGAACTTCCGAAGTCTGGCACTCTCTAACCGAGAGTGCTAAAATTATTCGTCCGAGAAAGGATTAATGATGATGACCAATGCCCTGACATTACCATCGGTAACCGCGCTGGACAGTCTTGACCAGTACCTGCGTACGATCAAGGCATTCCCCGTATTGAGCGCCGAGGAAGAGTACGACCTCGCCATGCGCCTGAAGAAGCACAACGACCTTGAGGCTGCGAGGAATCTGATCGTCTCTCACCTGCGTCTGGTAGCCAGCATCGCGCGCGGTTACTCGGGGTATGGGCTGCCACAGGCCGACCTCATTCAGGAGGGCAATATCGGCCTTATGAAGGCTGTGCGCCGCTTCGATCCGGAACGCGGCGTGCGGCTGGTTTCCTTCGCCATCCACTGGATCAGGGCAGAAATCCACGAGTACATCATCCGCAACTGGCGCCTGGTGAAGGTCGCCACGACCAAGGCGCAACGCAAGCTGTTCTTCAACCTGCGCAGCATGAAAAGCGATGCCGGTACGCTACAGCCCGATGAAGTAGCGCATATCGCCCGCGAGCTCAAGGTGAAGCCGGAAGAAGTGCTGGAAATGGAAGCGCGCATGAGCGGTCATGAAGTGCCGCTGGATCCGCAGGTCGATGATGACAGCGAAGAATCCTACAGCCCGATTTCCTACCTGCAGGATCACCAGCCCGAACCTTCCGAACTGCTGGCCGAACAGGAATCCGAACGGCTGCAGACCGCCGGCCTGTCGCAAGCTTTGGAAAGCCTGGATGACCGCAGTCGCCGCATCGTTCAGGCACGCTGGCTGCAGGAAGGCAACAGTGCGACCTTGCATGACCTGGCCGAGGAGTTCGGCATTTCCGCCGAACGCGTTCGCCAGATCGAGCATAAGGCGATGCAGAAGATGAAAACACAACTGGTCGCCGCTCAATAAGGCTCAGGCAACAAGCAATAAAAAAGGCTGCTTGCGCAGCCTTTTTGTTTTTTGACCTGCCGGTCAGGCAGCCTGACTCTGCTCCGCCCCCTCAAAAGCCAGGGCATTGCGTACATGCTGACGCAGTACCTTGAGATCGGCCTCCTGTGCCTGGATGCCCTTCTCGATGTTTTCCAGTTCACCGATGCGGTCTTCCAGCGTGTCGGTCGCCTGATAGATGCGCTTGATGCTTTCCAGCCGACGCCGCAACTGCAGCTGGTGTTCGCGCACCTGCGACTCCATCGGGGCGATCACCGCCTTCAGCCAGTTCTCGATGTCGCGATTAGCAACCTCATACACATGGATGACCCGGCTCGCCAACGTCTCGAAGAACTTGGTAGTCAGCGTCATCTTCTCGTTGGTAATCATGTTAAAGGCCGTGTTGAACTGCTCCTTGTAGGCGCGTTCAAGCTTGGCCAGCTCCTTCTGGTAACGCAGCGTCGAGAAGGAAGGCGGCTCCGCCTTGCGCAAACCATGATCTTTGGAGAATTTCTCGTACATGGCGTCCATCATCTTCTTGATCTCTTCGATCTGCGCATCGGATTTCACCATTCGGTCCTTGAGATCAGCGAAGAAGGCATCCATCGCACCGCGAATGCTCTTGGTGAAATTGGCGGCGATCATGGCTTCACGCGTGTTGGTCACCTGCGTTTTCAGGGTTTCCATGCCCAGCAGCGTGAACAGCTGATTGGTCTGCTGGGAGAACACGCTGCGTAGCGCCTGGAAGCGCTGCAAGCCCTTCTCGAAGTTTTCCTTGTCCACCTTGACCTTGTTCATCATGTGCTCGACCACGTCCTCATTCTTGCCGCGCAGGCCGCGCAGCTCTTCAAGCTGTTCGGTCAGCCCTTGCAGGCGCGCTTCGAGGATCAAATGGGAGTTGTTGATGAGGTCTTCGATTTCGTTCTGCGTGTTGTCACGCACGATTTCCTTTTTGGAAGGAATCAGCTCGTCGGAAAGCGCCTTTTCCAGTTCCAGGATGCGGCTCTTGTTCAGCAGCTTGTCATCCTTGTTGACCTTGGCCAGCAGCGCCTTCTGCGCGGAAATCGGGAAAATCTGGTTGGCATCCAGACCCAGCAGTTCGGCGCTGGTGTTCACCTGCTTGGCGATTTCCTTCTGGATTTCGCTTTCATCCTTGAGCTCATCCCACAAGCCGTCGATCTTGTTAAGCACGGCCAAGCGGCCCTTCTGCTTCCAACGGGTGCCGCTGATGTACTGGCGCCATACGTCAATCTCGGACTTGGTGACGCCGGTATCGGCAGCCAGGATGAACAGCACGGCATGCGCATTGGGCAGCATGTTGAGTGTCAATTCCGGCTCGGTACCAATCGCATTGAGGCCAGGGGTATCGAGAATCACCAGGCCCTGCTCCAGCAAGGGATGCGGGAAGTTGATGACGGCATAGCGCCAGCAGGGAATGTCGATGCTGCCATCGCTGTTGACGGTCATCGCATCGTCTGCGCTGTTCGGGTCATAGAGGCCGTAGCGTTCGGCCTCTTCCACCGTTACCTTCTTGGTGCGGCTGACTTCCTTGAAGGCATTGACCATGCTGTCGTTGGAATCGATGCTGAACTCGAAGGTCTGCCACTCGTCGGGATAACGCTTGTATTCAGTCGTGGTAGCGTCGGAAGTACGGGTCTCGATCGGCAGCAGCTGCAGCGAGGTAGGCTTGGATGGATCATACAGCAGCTCGGTCGGGCACATCGTGGTGCGCCCGGCACTGGAAGGCAGCAGGCGCTGGCCGTAGCCGGCGAAGAAAATGGCATTGATCAGCTCGGACTTGCCACGGGAAAATTCCGCGACAAAGGCGACGTTAAGCTTGTCTTCCCGCAAGCGGTCGAGCAGCTGCTGGATGCGCGCATCGATCTGGGCGTCGTTCAGCTCCTGCTCGTTGAGCCAGCTGCGGTAATCGCAGATGGTATCAACCAGCGCCTTGCGCCATTCGGTATATGCAGCAAATTGGTGGGCCAGTTTGTTTTCGGCCATGATCGTCCCCAGGAAGACTTTTATTATTAGTTAACACTCTAGCATGCCCCAATAAATAGTCAAATTAATCAGTTGGCTAATGAATGAGATGCAAGAAAGCTCTTAACTTGTTGTGGTTTATGCAACGGACGCGCTGGAGCAGGCATGAAATCATGCAGTCTGACGATTCTGCTATCATCGGCTTTTTGGCCCATTGGCTTTCAGACAACCTGCAACATGAGCGGACTCAAACCCGATTCGCCACGCCCAACCGAAATCTCTCTGCATCAGGCTTCCCGCAAGCTCGAGCTGACCTTCGACGACGACACCCACGGCGCGCTTTCTTGCGAGTTTTTGCGCGTTTACTCGCCATCAGCCGAAGTGCGCGGACACGGCAAGGGGCTGGAAGTCCTGCAAACCGGCAAGGAAGCGGTCAACATTACGGAGATTGAGCCGGTGGGCAATTACGCAGTGCGGCTGATTTTCTCCGATGGGCACGACACCGGCCTCTACTCCTGGGATTACCTGTACGAGCTCGTGCAGAACCAAGGCTCACTGTGGCAGGCATATCTTGATAAACTGGCGGCCGCGGGAATTCAGCGCAACACAGGCTCGGGCGATGAAAGACAAGACAATGGGTGAAGATAACACGACGCACTTCGGCTTCCAGTCGGTTTCCGAAACGGAGAAAACGCGCAAGGTTCGCGAGGTATTCCATTCCGTGGCGCGCCGCTATGACCTCATGAACGATGTCATGTCAGCGGGAATGCATCGGCTGTGGAAGCGCTTCACCATCGAAGTCAGCGGCGTCAAGCCAGGCGACCGCGTACTGGATATCGCCGGCGGAACCGGCGACCTGTCGCGCCTCTTCTCCAGGCGCATCGGCGCGGACGGGCAGCTCGTTCTCACCGACATCAACGCCGCCATGCTGGAAATCGGCCGCGACCGTCTGCTGGATGAAGGCCTGCCCACACCGGCCGTGCAATGCGATGCCGAGAAGTTGCCTTTCCCCGAAAACCATTTCGATTGCGTTTGCGTGGCCTTCGGCCTGCGCAACATGACACACAAGGAGCAAGCGCTGAAGGAGATGCAGCGTGTGCTGAAACCCGGCGGCCGGTTGCTGGTGCTGGAGTTCTCGCAAGTCTGGAAGCCATTGGCTCCGCTCTATGACGCCTACTCCTTCAAACTGCTGCCGCTCATGGGCAAGCTGTTGGCCAGGGATGCCGAAAGCTACCAGTACCTGGCGGAATCCATCCGCATGCATCCCGACCAGGAAACCTTGCGCCAGATGATGCTGGACGCCGGTCTCGCCAAGGTAGACTTCTACAACCTCGCCGCCGGCGTCGTCGCCCTGCACAAGGGCTGGAAAGCCTGATCCGCTGCAATGTTCGAGCCATTGATCACCCGGCTGCTGAATCATCTCGTCGACCAGAACTCCTGGGCGCGTGAACAGCTCAAGCCCTTCGCCGGCAAGACTGTCGCTTTCCGCATTCCGCCCGCACGCATTAGCCTGACGGTGCTGGAAGATGGCGGCCTGGCAGCGGCAGGCGAAGCGGCCATTGTTTCTGCCAAGGTGTCATTGCCGCCCTCGGTCGCCATGCGTCTGCTGGCGGGTGACGCGAATGCCGAAACCCTGGTCAGCATCGAGGGCGACACAGAGCTGGCGACCACCTTAAGCAAGGTGCTGCGCAACATGTCGTGGGAATATGAAGAAGACCTGAGCAAGCTGGTCGGCGACATTCCCGCACACGAAATCGCTGATTTCGGCCGCAAGACGGTCTCCGAAGTCCGCAAGCAATCTCTCAACATCGCCGAAATGTTCACCGAATACTGGCAGGAAGAGCAGCCCATGATCGCGAAGAAACGCCACATCCAGCAATTCATGCAGGAAGTGGAACGCCTGCGCGACGATGTGGAGCGTCTCGAAAAGCGCATGGACAGACTGAGCACTCATTTGCCATCCTCGGCTTCCCCCGAAAACTCCTGACTTATGCGTTTTTTCCGTTTCCTGCGCATTCTTTCGATCACGCTGCGCTTCCGCCTCGATGAGTTCGTGCTCGCCCACACCCGCTTGCGGCCGCTGCAGAAACCGGTACGGCTCATGCTGTTCTGGCGCCGTACGAGAGAGCCACGCGGCGTTCGCTTGCGGCTGGCACTTGAAGCGCTGGGCCCGATCTTCGTCAAGTTCGGGCAGATGCTGTCCACGCGCCGCGACCTGATTCCGCTGGACATCGCCGACGAACTGGCGAAACTGCAGGACCAGGTGCCGCCCTTCCCCTTCGCCGATGTGAAGCAGACCATCGAACTCGCCTATGGATTGCCGTTAGCCGCCGTGTTTTCCGAATTCGACGAAACGCCGGTCGCCAGCGCTTCGGTCGCTCAGGTACATTTCGCCCACCTCCCTGCCGGCACGCCGGTGGCCGTCAAGATCCTGCGTCCGGGCATCGCCACCGTCATCGAGAAAGACCTGGCTTTGCTGGATAGCGGGGCCTGGCTGCTGCAGAAGCTGTGGCCGGACGGAAAGCGGCTGCGGCCGCGGGAAGTCGTGGCCGAATTTGCCAAGCATGTGCACAGCGAACTCGACCTCATGCTGGAAGCCGCCAACTGCAGCCAGCTGGGCCGCAATTTCGCTGACGGTCGCCTGCTGCTGGTTCCCGAAGTCTATTGGGACTGGTGCCGCGAGCAGGTCATGGTCATGGAGCGCATGGATGGCATTCCCATCAACAATGTCAGCTACCTGCGCGAGATCGGCGTGGACATCCCTAAACTGGCGCGCGACGGCGTGGAAATCTTCTTCACCCAGGTGTTCCGTGACGGCTTCTTTCATGCCGACATGCACCCGGGAAATATCCAGGTAGCGCGCGACGGCCGTTATGTGGCGCTGGATTTCGGCATCATGGGCACGCTCAACGAGACCGACAAACAATATCTGGCACGCAACTTCCTCGCCTTCTTCCGCCGCGATTACCGCGAAGTCGCGCGCGCGCATGTGGAGTCCGGCTGGGCGCCGGAAGATACGCCGATAGACGAATTCGAAACCGCCATCCGTGCCGTCTGCGAGCCGATTTTCGACAAGCCTCTCAAGG
>DASTRT010000201.1:0-3452 GCA_035761085.1 Methylophilaceae bacterium | reverse complement strand
TCTTCTTTTATTTCTAAAAGCGATAACAGCTCCGTATCCTTTACGACCTTCGTTGCTAGAGTCATTAAGTCTCCAAAATACAGGCCGTGACGAATTTCTTGAGGTGTAAGGCGAGTGGCTCCAGTATTTAGACGCTCAAATACATCAAATTTCACTTGGGGATGAGTATCCTTGAGAATAACGATACATCTAAGCGTTCTATTTTGAATATGTCTCTGGAACCTTGGATCTAGCTCAAAAAATCTACTGCCTTCCAATTCCGGATATGCAGTAAGTCCTTTAAGAGCAAATTCATTTTTTAAGAACCGTGCTATAGAAGTTAATCGCTGATTGCCATCAATGACAGAGAGCCTCTCGTCCGGTTCTTGGTTTAAATAAATCACCGGAATAGGACATTGGATAATTAAAGACTCAATGAGGCGTGAAGCCTGAGCATCCGACCACACATAACGTCTTTGAAAATGAGGTATGAATATTGACTTGTCCTCTAATTTTTCGACAATCGTCTCTACAGTAAAGTCATATGTTTCTGTGTGTAGTTTTCTCTGCTCTGGGGCAATTGATAGTATTCCGTCGGCAAAATCCTCCTGCTCCTTGGCCTCAGGAAACAAGATGTTAGCTAAGTTAGTGCCTGTTTTATTTTGTTTGACTGCCATTGGTAAACCTCATACTCGAGAGTCAGCGGCTAGCATAGCATTAGTAGATATATGAGTAACATTGAGTTGAGGTATTCAGCATTTATTTGTTTATTGTCTTGCATTCGATCCTAGCTTATCCACAATCTGCCTCCCCAACTTCTTCGCCGCCTCTTCCGTCACATTCCTGTCCAGCGTTGAAGCTTCCAGCTGAACTACCCGACTGACCGGCACGAGCTGTTCCCGCGCCAAACCTGCTCTTGTATCCACCACCTGTACCTGCGGGAAAACGAACAGGAAGCTTGGCTTCCAGGTTTGGCCCATAAGCACGTAATCCGCACCGCATTCACGTCCTATCTTGCCGGCGACTTCCGGCCTGTCATACAGATAGCCCAACCCCTGCTGGCTGGCTTCGGCCAGTTTTGGGCAGGGCGGCATGAGGGTGTAGCCGGCTTCCTTCAATACATCACGAATGACGGTATCGATCTGCTCGGTGCGCTGGATTTCCTGTTCGGTATTGGGAATCGGCGAGACATCGCGCAGCTCGAAATTGACGACCATGATCTTGTTTCGCTCCGGCTGTCCGGCCCAAGCAACACTGCCGGACACCAGAGCGATTGCGAGTAAAAAGCTTCTGAACATAATGCACCTGAATCAATGGGGTATTCCTGATAGATGCCAGTCAGCCGAAAAGGTGCGCAATTCGGATAAAATGCCCTTATTCCTATTGCTGACAACAGGCCCATCTTGCCCAAGACACTGCGCCGCATCGTCGTCATTCTCCTGGTAATCGCTGCCGTTGCCGCCGCATTCTGGTGGTTCAACAGGCCCAAACCGATTTCGGTGGCGTTGGTGGAAGTCGAGCGTGGCAAGGTGGAGGCGACCGTTTCCAACACGCGCGCCGGCAGCGTGGAAGCCTGCACGCGAACAAAACTTTCCCCAATCAGCGGCGGCCGCATTACTTATCTCGGCGTAAAGAAAGGGGATCACGTGAAGAAGGGTCAGGTGCTGCTGCGGCTGTGGAGCGAGGACCAGGAAGCCGAGCAGAAACTGGCGGAAGCCCAGGTTGCCGCAGCTAAGAAGCGTGTGGCCGAAGCCTGCTCGCTGGCGAGCAGCGCGGAGCGCGAGGCGGCGCGATCAAAGCGGCTGCGTGAGCGCGGCTTCATTTCCGAAGCCGGAGAAGAGAAATCCCGATATGAAGCGCAGTCGCGCGGGGCTGCCTGCGAAGCTGCGCGTGCAGACGTGGCTCAGGCACAGGCGCGTGTGAACGTGACGCGCGTGGTGCAGGGCAAGACCGAAATGGTGGCGCCATTCGATGGCACGGTCGCGGATATCGTGGGCGAGCTGGGTGAATACACCACGCCCTCCCCACCCGGCATCCCCACGCCACCGGCGATTGATCTCATTGATGCATCCTGCCTGTACATCGAAGCGCCTATGGATGAAGTGGATGCGCCCAAGCTGAAAGTCGGCCAGCCAGCGCGCATCAGCGTAGATGCACTGCCCGGCCAGATTCTGCCGGGTCACGTTCGCCGCGTCGCGCCATATGTACTGGCGGTAGAAAAGCAGGCGCGCACGGTGGATGTGGAAGTGGCGCTGGAGAATGAGCAGGACATCCCCAAGCTGCTGGTCGGCTACAGCGCCGACGTGGAAGTGGTACTCGATAGCCACGACAACGTGCTGCGCATCCCTACCTCGACCGTGCTGGAAGGCAACAAGGTGCTGCTCTACATACCGGACAGCAAGACGCTGGAGGAACGCGCCATCAAGCCTGGCATCACCAACTGGGAATACACCGAAGTGCTGGATGGCCTGCAGCAGGGCGACCGCATTGCCGCTTCACTCGAGCGGGAAGGTGTAAAGGCCGGCGCGAAAGTGGTGCCGGAAGATAGCGCCCAGAAGATCAAGAAGTAGCCGCATGGCAAGCGCCGAAAGCCTCATCGAACTGAGCGGCATCGAGCGGACCTTTACCCTGGGCGACAGCCAGGTGCATGCCTTGCGCGACATCAACCTGTGCATCTCGCGTGGCGAATACATTTCCGTCATGGGGCCTTCCGGCTCCGGCAAATCCACGCTGCTCAACATGATCGGCCTGCTCGACCGGCCTGACGCCGGAACCTACAAACTCGAAGGGCGCGACATCACCACGCTGGACCCCAACGAACAGGCGAAGGTGCGCAGCGAGCGCATCGGCTTCATTTTCCAGAGCTTTCATCTGGTGCCGCGGCTCACTGCGGCAGGCAATGTGGAATTGCCGCTGACGCTGGCCGGCGTACCAGCGGGAGAACGCGCCAAGCGGGTAGCCCAGGCGATGCAGGAATACGGTCTGGCTGAACGCGCACATCACCTGCCTAACCAGCTCTCCGGCGGGCAACGTCAGCGCGTGGCGATTGCGCGTGCCACCATTCTGCGACCCTCGGTCTTGTTGGCCGATGAACCGACCGGCAACCTGGATCGGGCAACGGGCGAAGAAGTGGTTCGCCTGCTGGAAAAACTCAATAGCGGCGGCATGACACTTATCGTCGTCACACACGACCACGATCTGGGCGCGCGTGCCCGCCGCCGCATCAGGATGGAAGATGGCGGCATCGTGCAAGATACCGCCGCCCCGGTGAGCACATGAAAACGCTCGATACCCTGCGCTTTGCCCGTGATGCCACAACCGGCACGCCGTTGCGCACTGGGCTGCTGATCCTCGCCATGTCCATCGGCGTTGCGGCTGTGGTTATCCTGACGGCCCTCGGCGATGGTGCGCGGCGCTATGTGCTCGGCCAATTCTCCTCCATTGGCAGCAATCTCGTTATCGTCCTCCCCGGC
>DASTRT010000200.1:0-6133 GCA_035761085.1 Methylophilaceae bacterium | reverse complement strand
CCATGGCTTATTTGCCCAGCGCCTCTTCAGCGTCAGCCAGCAGCTTGTCCTGCTCGGCTGGCGGCAAGGCATTGAAGTCCGCCTCTTCCAGCTCGTTCATTTCCAGTGCCTTGGCCTTGATGGCTGCAGCTTTGTCAGCAGCTGCCTTTTCGGCCTCTTCCAGCAGCTTCTGCAGTTCGCCCTTGTTGGCTTTCTTGGGGAAATCGATGCCCTTTTCGGTCAGCGCTTTCTTGAGGTCGTCAACAGTCGGGCCAGAAGTTCCGGAAGTTCCGGATGCAGATGCCTCCACCAGGCTGGCAAAGCTCTTGGGTAGTTCGCCTTCGTGGCCGATGACTTCACCCACCTTGAACTGCACGCGGCGCACGACTGCGTAGACGCCCTTGCCGAGATCATTCAGATTGTGAAGGCGCGGCGCGGCTTGCTCCTTGGTCAACTGCAGCTTGGTGCCAGGGTTGAAAGTCGCTGTGGCTGTAATTTCAAATTTCTGCATGTCAGTCTCCAATACCGGGCCGTTGCCGGCCCGGCTCCAGGTTAGGCAGTCAGAGTGACCAGGCAGGCTTTCTTCCAGTCGCCGTATGCCGCAGCACGCTCTGTTTCCACGGAAACCAGGCATTCGCCATGCAGCTTGCAATACTCGGATTCCAGCCACAGCATTTCGAGCAGCATGCCTTCCACGTCGTAGCCGGTGGCTTCGTTGTTGGGACGGCGTTGCTGGCGGATGATGGGCTTCTGCTCACCCTGGGTGTTGAACACGGCGAACTTGGAAGTCCAGGTGTTCAGGCGAGGGGTGACCTGCAGGCGGATGCGGTAGCTGTCCTGCTCGATCAGCACGTTGGTATCGCCGCCATCGATGGACCGCGCGCGCAGTGCAGACAGCAGCGGTGTGCCCAGTCCGGTGCCGGCCATCACCAGGAACTCGGTGGCGTTCTCGTTGACGTATTCGCCACGGTCATCCTTGAAGCCGATGATCTGGTCCACTGCCTTCATGATGGAAAGCACGGCCTCGCCGGCGGATGGGTAGGTCGTGCTGCCATGCACGCTGGCTGGCAGGTCGGAGAGATCGACGCTGATGTCGTTGCTCTGCGAGCCGCTGTCGCCTTCGCTGTGGTCGGTGTCGAAGAAATACTGGCCGTCATAACAGACGCCGGATTCGCCATCGATAATCAGCTGTGCTGCCAGCTTCGCCCAGTGGGACTGGCTGCGGTCGGCCATCTCGTTGACGCGCACGCGCACCTGGCCGGTCTTGTCGTAGAGAATGTCCTTCTTGGGGATTGCGATACCGCCCTGGTATTCGACATTGCGGACGGTCCAGGGCGTCTTGCGCAGTTGCGAGAATTTCTTTTCGCCCTGACGCTCGGAGAGCTGAGGCACCTGACCCAGCCAGGCGTAATCTTCGCTGTCCTGGTCGGAGTTGAATGCCGGCGTGCAGATGGCATCCAGATAGCCCGTGCCGGTATTCTGCGACAGGCGCTCGTAGAACATGCCAAGCACGGCGCGTTCGGTGATGGTAGGCATAATTGTGTCCACTTTCCTTAATTGCCGAGACGACGAATCAAGGCATTCACCTTGGCCGCCAGATCAGCGAAGTTGTTATTGAGCGTGGCCTGGTTGAAGCTGCCGCCCACATCGGCAATGGTGCCGTCTGCAGTACCGCCGGAACTGTCGGTCAGCTCGGCAAGCGCACCGGTGGTGGCTTCGAATTCCACGATGCCGTAGCCGGTTTCGATCCAGCCGACGACGTGACCAATGCGGGTATTGCTGCCTTGGGTCAGCGTGAAGGTGTCGTCATCGGATGCGAATACATCCTTGCCCACGTCGGTGATGGCCAGGCTGGAAATCGCCAGCTTGATGCGGCCGCGCGTACGGGTGCGGACAGTGACATCGCCGGCAGCACCGGTGCTGTTGTCTGCCTTGTCATCGGCAAAGCCTCGGAAGGGGTCGCCAGCCTGCAATGGGCGGGCATAGCCGGAACCGTTGTCACCTACGGCAGCACCTTGATAGATGATGTCGGCGGCAATGACCGGGAAGTTGTGGAAATCGCCCTGGTAGTAATCGCGTGGGGCGTCTTTGGCAAGAGTCGTCATGGCTCAAATCTCCTTGTTAGTGTTTAGCGCTTGTGCGCTCTTCTACCTTGCGGAAAGCCAGGTAGGTGTCGAAGGACTTGAATTCGGCGCGGACTTTCTCATCCGAATCCCACTTGGCCTGGGCGCGCTCTTCCAGCGGCTTGGCTGCCTCGATAGCGGCCAGCTCTTCAGCCGACTTTTCGCTATCAGCTGCAGGTGCGGCAGCAAAGCTGGCAGCAGCGGGAGCCGCAGCAGCAATGATGCCAAGCGCCTTGGTGCCGGCTTCCTTGTCGGCAGCGATGATCTTGACTGCAGCCTCGGGGCCGGTGGTCTTGCCATCGAACTTGAGGGTATTGATCAGGGCTTCATGGCCCGGAATGGACTGGGCCTCGACATCCTGAATGCGTTGACGTTCTGCAGCTGCCCCGGCTTCCAGGCCGGCGGCGCGGCCTTCCTCTACCAGAGCAGCGCACAGATCTGGGTGCGCTTCGCGCAATTCGGCCAGATTCATGGCTGATACTCCTTTGGTTGAATTAAGGTTGGCTGTCTTTTCCTGCTGCATACCGGACAGGTCGGCACTGACTTCTTTATGGGCTTGCGCCCCGGATGGGATGCTGTGAATGCGGGTTGAGCGCTTGGCGGCCAGCTCGGCTATCATTTTGTCTGTGGTGGATACTCGGTCAGCCAGGCCCATGGCGACGGCCTTTTCGCCGCGATAGGTGGCGGCTTCGGTGGCGCGCACGGCCTCGGCGGAAATGCGCCGGTTCTGAACTACTGCATCCACGAACATCTGATAAAGTCCGTCTATCTCGGCCTGCAGGTCTGCGCGCACGGACTCTGGCAGCGGCGCGAACTGGTTGCCGTCCACCTTGTGGGCACCGGCATAAATATGGGTAACGCTGATGCCGGCATTGGCCAGCGCGCGGGACATATCGATGTGCCTGGTAACGACACCGATGGAGCCGGCATAACCGGTGCGGGTAATCACGAATTCATCGGCGGCGCTGCCAGCAAGATAGCCGGCGGAAAGCGCCAAACCATCGGCCACGGATATCATGGGCTTCTTGCCCAACAGGTCGCGCAGGCGGTCTACGTGTTCGAATGCGCCCTGCGCTTCGCCGCCCGGGCTGTCGTACACGCGCAGGATTGCATGCACGTCACTGTTATCCATGGCATGCTCAACATTGGCGGTGATGTCGTTGTAGCCAAGCAGCTGCGTTGACATGCCTTCCATGCGGGAGCGGTGGACTGTAGCGCCGGCGACGCTGATCAGCGCCACGCCATCAACGACCTGGTAGCCGCGTTCCTTGTTGATCTCACCGCGGCGGGTGGAAAACAGTTCCGGCTCGATCATGAGCGCTGCATCGGTGGGATGCAGCTGCAGATCATCAGGTGAAACGCCAAGCAAACGAGGGCCGATGCCGGCAATAATGGCGTCCAGCTTCTGCGGATGGATCAGAAGCGGCGTATTGAAAACCCGTGCTGCAAGGTGTGAGTAGCGCATAGGCGGCAAATTACAGGGCTGGCTGTCTCATTTACAGGGAGAAATTGAGACGTGAAGCGAACAAAGAAAAAGCCGGGGAGGTCCCGGCTTTTTTCAGTTCGACTTCTAAGGGTATCGGTGCAACTTTAGCGGCTTCACATATGGCCTCCGACTTGAAGGTTATGGGGTCTCCATAGTTATTAGCACTAAGAGCTTGCAGATTACCGATGTCATCGTCTCATTGAAACGGAGAGTTTGAGACATCCTCAGTCCTCGATCCGGCTGGTTGCGTCATTGGAAATCATCGGTGCCGACTGTTTACTTGAGGATGTCAATCCGGCCTCGTCACGCATCTTCTTTTCCTTTGTGCGCTGCTCGTGCTTGCTCTTCCAATCTATGCCGTCGTGCAGCACGCTTTCTGCAGCCAGGGTGGAGATGCCGAGCTCGACACGCTTTTCAGCAGCATCGACTTCCTTGACCGGGTCAATGCTGCCGGGGCCGTCGCCGATCCATTGCGCCTTGCACCAGGCGGCGCGAACACGCTTATCCTGGAAGAATCCTGGCGCCTTGATATAGCCGCGCGCCACGGCCTCTTCAAGCCACAGCTCATAAACGGGCTGGCAGAAGTCGGTGGCCATCCAGTCACGCGCCAGCCGCCAGGTGCGCCAAGCGTTGAGCATGGCGGCGCGGGCTGCGGAATAGCTGGATTGGTAATGCATGATCAGCACTTCGTACGGGATGCCGAGCGCCATGCCGATCTGTCGGATGATGGCCTGCACAAATGGATCGAATTCGGAATTTGGACGGCCCGGGTTGACGGTGACAGGCTCTTCCCCTGGCAGCAGGTTCACGGCCTTGCCGCCGTTATCCATATCGCCTTCCCATTCGCCGGCTTTTTGCACCAGTGCGGATTGAGCATTATTGTCGAAAATCTCTTGGAATCCGTCCGGGTCCATCTTCATGAAGATGGCAAACATGCCGCTGACTACCGCAGCCTGCAGCTCGGCATCGGTATATCGGCCTAGCTGTTTCAGCGGCTCGATGATGGGCGCAAAATCCGGCACGCCTCGCACCTGCCCTGGCCGCAGCTTCTTGAAGATGTGCAGCACATTGCGGCGGCCATTGGTGCCATAGAAGTTGTAAGCGGTCCAGGTGGTGCTGCTTGCATTGCGGTAATCGCCCGGGTGCTTGTTGGCGATGTGGCAACGGATGGATGCGCCGGTAGCCGGGTCTTTCTCGATACCGTCCACAAGGTTGTTGGTGTTCTGCTTGCGTCCGGGATTGCTGATGCGGTCGGCTTCGATTACCTGCAGGCACAGGGAGTAAACGGCAGCACGATCTATGGATGGGGTCAGGGCAAACACGTCGCCGGACTCCATGCGCGAACGGAAAACCAGCGCCTGCAGCTGGTAGAAATTTAGGTCGCGCTCGATGCTGGCATCCTTGCTCATGGCAAAGATGTTGAATTCGCGGACGGTGTTGTCTATCCAATCGGATGACTGCTCTTCGGTCAGGCCGAGGAATTTGTAATCCGGCATGGGTTGTGGCGAAAGGCCAGTGCCGATGACGTGCGTGGTGGCAAGCTCGACTGCGCCTGTGGCGATTGGCGTATTGCGTACCAGGTCGCGGCTGCGCTCGCGCAGATTGGGCAGATCCGGGTTGATGTCGGTTTCAGCAGAGCCGGAAGACACCCGCCAGTTGGCAAGCGCGGTGCGGTCAACGCGGGCGCCGGAATAACCGCCATGCCCGCCGCTCATGGCCAATGCCATGCGCGATTGATGGCGGCGGTATGCAGCCTTGGGTGAGACGTAGGCGATAGCCTTGTCGATCAGGTTGGGCTTGAATTCGACTTTCTTGGTTTTCGCCATGATCAGCCGCCCGGGCGCACGTTGCAGACGCGGCCGCGTCCGGATGCCCGGGCGCTGAGTTCCTTGAGCTTTCTATCCCAGTAATCCATGCCATTACGGATTTCTGCCAGGTCGGCACGGCGCAGGCTGCGCCCTGCTATTTCGTAGGATTGACCGGAAAGAACGGCAGTCTCGGCTGCCATGTATTCTGAGAGTTTTGCTTCTGCCTGGACGAGGGTAATGCCAGCCATTCGGAACCTCCGAGTTATTGGCTCGAAGGTTAAGGTTTCGGCTGTCTCATTTACAGGGAGAAAATGAGACGTAAACCACTAATCAAATAGTCCAGTCGTGCCCAGGTAACCTCAGCATGGATATGTCTACCTTGCATTGATACTCTCGCCCGAGCGATTCAATTCTCGTGATTTCTATCGTGGACATACTGATGCTATCAACGAGCATGCCGGTTTCTTTCTCCAGGTCAGCCAGGATGGCTGCAATCTTATGCTCTGCCTGAATAATCTTTTCTGTTGCATCTGACATATTGATCTCCTTTATTCTTGCCGTTTCAAATGCCGGTAAAGTGTAGCACGCGAGATTCCGTTCCTTACCGTTACCTCTTCCACCGGCTTGCCGTCGAGGTATTCCTTGACGGCCTTGTCCTTCTTCTGCTTTGGTATTTTCTCGGGTGGGCTGATCCATACCTCAGAGCCGCCATATTCACGCCGGATCTGCTGTTCTAC
>DASTRT010000199.1:0-2158 GCA_035761085.1 Methylophilaceae bacterium | reverse complement strand
CGGGAACGTGGCGGAAGCAGACGATATTGGTCTGCGGCTGCATGAGCAGTTCGAAATTCCCGGTCTCCTGCAATAACTGCGCCAATCGTTTCGCCGTACCAAACACGTGTTCAACCAGACCGCCTAACTTTTCACTGCCGTAGAGCATGAAGGCTGCCCACAGCTTGAGGCCCATCATGCGCTTGGTGCATTCCAGTGTGCGCGTACCGAGATTGTAAGATTCTTCGGCATCGCCCTCCTGGAACAGGTAGGACGCCTCCTGTGCAAATGCGGCGTAGCCGTGTTGCGGGCTACGGAACAGCACGGCTGAAACGGCAGCCGGCATGTAGAGCAGCTTGTGGCCATCCCATACCACTGAATCTGCCAGCTCGATGCCGGCCAGCATGGGTTTGAGGTGTTGCGAGAGCAGGGCGGAAGCGCCATGTGCACCGTCGATGTGAAACCACAGGTCGTGATCACGACAGAAGCCGCCGATTTCCGCGAGTGGATCAATGCTGCCAGTAGGTGTGCACCCTGCGCTGGCGGTGACGGCGAAGGGCTTTGTCCCTTGGGCAATAGCCTGTTCATAGGCTGCCTTGAGGGCGGTCATATCCATGCGGCCTTGCCCATCCTTTGCCACCTTGACTACGGCATCCGTGCCCAGGCCCATGATGCCCCCTGCCCGGCTGATCGAGTAATGCGTGGTTTCACAGGCCAGGATGCGTAACGGCGGGCCGCTGCTCACGCCTTGCTGCCAGATATCCCAGCCGGCCTTGGCCTGTCGGGCTGCCAATAGCGCAGTCAAATTGGCTTGGGCGCCGCCCGAGGTCAGCACGCCGTCTGCATCTTGCCAGCCGATGAGTTCGCTCAGCCAGCGGATCACCTGCTTCTCCAGCATCGTCGCGGTGGGGCCGGCTTCATAGACGGTCATGGCCTGGTTGGTCAGCGAGGCGACCAGGTCGCAAAGCGCTGCAATAGGAAGTGGCATGGCCACCTGATGACCGAGGTTGCGTGGATGGTGAATGCGCAGGCTGCGACGGAGAATGTCCTCGTCCAGTGCGGCGATGAATTCCCGGGGCGATAGTGCGGGCTTGACCGGCAAGGATTTCTGCCAATGCCGGAGCGCCTCCTGCGGCGCCTGCCAATCGATTACCTTGCCTTCGCCCTTGAGATTCTTATCAAGATAATTTGCCAGCAGTTCGATGATGACGTGGCCGGCACCGCGAAATTCGGTGCCGTCGAACATGGCGAGGATTTCTTTTTCGGATAATTTCATTTCGAATTCATGGCTAGACTGAAAATGGCGCGGCGGAGCGCCGCCGGCATTGCAAATAGTACGACAAGGCCCGACAACAAGCTCGGTTTTGTTTAGGGTTGAATGATGAACTAGCGGGTACGGAACCAGCCGGTCAGGCTGACGCGTTCCCGAGTTGCGGGCAGCACTTCATGCCAGAAGCGGCTGGAGAGAAAGGTGACGAGCTTGCCCCCTTCAGGCTGGATATCGACATATTGCGGTTCGGGCGATTCGTCTAGGTACAGCCTGAGTTGTCCGCCGTCTTCGGGTTGCCAATCCTTGTTGAGATAGAGTATGCAGCTTACCTGGCGCTTGTTGTCACCCTGGAACTGGTCCAGGTGGCGCCGATATGCAGCGCCCGCTGGATAGACCGCAAAGTGGGCTTCGAGATCGAACAGGCCCAGGTAGAAATTCTGGTTGAGGTCGCTGCGCAATTCTTCCATGCACTGCAGATATTCCTGCTGGGTGGTGCTGGAGTTGGTGTCGTCTATCCAATGGATGAAGTCGCCGCGGATATTGTCCGGCTTTTCGCCTCCCTGCTTGCCGGTCACGGCGCGCCGGGTTTCGCCTTCGGCATGCAGTCTCCTGGCTTCCACGGCCAAAGCGCTGACCGTGACAGGCGGCAGGAAATCATCGATCACGGCAAAGCCATGGTTGGCGATACCGTTGAGCAGGTGTTCCTTGGCCTGGCTGTCTAGGTGCATGATGGGTGGTGAATTAGGGCGCGCCATTATACGCTGCAGCATAGGGAAAAAAGCCACGGTCAAGATGCTTTTTATTGGCCTGGCCTCATTGCCTAGCACGGGGCAATGCGCTAGAATGCGCAGCTCTTTTAGGCGCGTAGCTCAGCTGGTTAGAGCACCACCTTGACATGGTGGGGGTCGT
>DASTRT010000198.1:0-2469 GCA_035761085.1 Methylophilaceae bacterium | reverse complement strand
GAAATCTCTCACGCTATTGAGCAGATGAATCAGCAGCCAGCTGACCGCTGTAAGCGCCAGCAGAGCAGCCAAGACAGTAAGGAGCATGCCGAGTGCCGAAGTCTGTGGGAGATTCTGGGGCTGCTTTGCCATGATTAGACCCTGTTGCCTGTATGGTTGAGGATTATACTGAGATCATGTTGCAGAACAAAAGCCGCCGGGACAGGCATAGACGGCTTTGTTATAATTGCGCCTGCGTTGCGCCCGTAGCTCAGTTGGATAGAGTGTTGGTTTCCGAAGCCAAAGGTCACAGGTTCGACTCCTGTCGGGCGCGCCAACTCCCTTGACAGCCTTCCGGCTGTCAGAAAGAAACATACCAGTAGTGATCCACCAGCAATGCTACGAACAGCAGTGTCAGGTAAATGATCGAGTAGCGGAACGTACGCTTGGCGAGATCGTCCGAATACTTGCGATAGAGACCGATTACATACGCCAGGAAAATGCCGTTCAGGATGGCCGCGGCCACCAGGTAAATCACACCGCTCATGCCCAGGCCGTACGGCATGAAAGCCACGGTAATGAGGATGACGGTATACAGCAGGATATGCAGCAGGGTAAAGGCCTCGCCGTGCGTCACGGGCAGCATGGGCATGCCCACCTTGGCATACTCTTCGCGGCGGTACAGCGCGAGCGCCCAGAAGTGCGGGGGCGTCCAGGCAAAAATGATCAGGAACAGGATAAGCGATTCCGGCGAAACCACATTGTTCACCGCAGCCCAGCCCAGAATCGGCGGCATGGCGCCAGAAGCTCCGCCGATCACGATGTTGAGCGGAGTGGCCGGTTTGAGGAAGACGGTATAGATGACCGCATAGCCGACGAAGGTACCCAGGGTCAACCACATGGTCAGAGGGTTAACGAAGAAATACAGGATGGCCAGCCCAAGACCGCCCATGAGGGTAGCAAACAGCACCGTCTGATTGGATGTCACCTGACCAGTAGGCAGCGGACGGGCGCGGGTGCGTGCCATGCGGGCATCAATCTGTTGCTCGATAAGGCAATTGAAGGCGGCGGCGGCTCCGGATGCCATGCCGATACCCAGCGTTGCCGCCAGTAGCAGGCCAAGCGGCACAATGCCGGGAGTTGCCAGGAACATGCCGATCATGGCAGTAAATACAATCAGGGCCGTGACGCGCGGTTTACACAGTGCCAGAAAATTCTGGAAACTCACTCCAATGCGTTGCAGCTTCGCAACCGATACAGCACTCATCAAACTCTCCTAACCCTCTGACCCTGTGATCTTCGAATTCAATATCACCAATGTAACCAAAAGCAAGGCAGCGCCCAGGTTATGCGCTACCGCCAGCACGAGCGGCAAGTGCAATACCAGGTTCGCAATTCCCAACGCTATCTGCGTCAGCAATACGACAACAAGGAATGTGCTGATCGCTCTTAACCGCATATATTTTAACAAATACAGAGCCAGACCACCCAAATAAATCAGCACAATCAAGGCGCCTATGCGATGAACCCATTGAATCGCCGTCAGCGCCTGCAGAGTCAGCGGTGCACCGTTCACTCCTTCACCCAGCTCCCGAATCCAGTGGAATCCGCTGGCAAAGTCCATGGGGGGTACCAGCACACCGTGGCAGGTAGGAAAATCCGTACACGCCAGCGCAGCGTAATTGGAGCTGGTCCAGCCTCCCAGCAATATCTGGCAAAACAGGATCAGCAGGCCGCCGCGGATCAGGATTCTTGGGCCAGCAGCTTCCAGTATACCGGGAGCACTGCTGCCCCAATGGCGATGGGCAATCCACACAAGGATGGCCAGGGTAGCCATACCGCCCAGCAGGTGGGATGTGACAATCGCCGGCTTGAGCAGCAGCGTGACCGTCCACATACCCAATGCCGCCTGCAATATCACCAGCCCCAGCAGCACCGTAGGCAGCCATGGAGATACTGCGATGGCATTGCGTGCGCGCCAGCCCATCACGAACAGACTCAGGATGATCAATCCCAGAATGCCTGCCAGGTAGCGGTGTATCATTTCCTTCCATGCCTTATGGGCTTCAATCGGCTTATCCGGGAATACGGATTGCGCATGCGCAATCGCCGCTTCACTTTCAGGTACCGATAGATGCCCATAGCAACCGGGCCAATCCGGGCAGCCCAACCCGGCATCCGACAAGCGCACGAACGCCCCCAACCCCACCACACAGAATGCCAGCACGGCACCTGCCAGAACAAGTCGTTTAAACCACAATGCAGTCATAGTTGTTTTCAATTTTATCCAGCCCAGGAATATGCCAAAAGTCGAGTGATGTCCTTACGGATATCTGCAGCGGAAACACTGTCGGGAAAGCTCATCATCAGATTGCCCAGCGGATCCACCAGATAGATACGGTTATCGCTGCCAGCAGGGGTGTCAGTCAGATCGAATTGTGCTCGCAGGGCAGAAACTTCGCTTTCCGGCTGATTGAAAATCAGCAAGTC
>DASTRT010000197.1:0-7155 GCA_035761085.1 Methylophilaceae bacterium | reverse complement strand
GAGCCGCTGCCCGAGACTTATAAAGCCAGGAGGGCCTGGATAGCGCTAGGGTCAAGCATCTTCGTTTCCCTATGCTTTGCCTATTTAAGCTGGAGGCTGTATCTATCGCATCAGCTACTTTCGGCCCGCGGCGCATTGGCCTTGCTTGGTATCCTGGCGTCTCCGGCTATCGGTATTAGCCGATGGAAATTCTGGATAACTCACCCTGAAGTACGGCACTACGAAAAAATTACATCACATGGCTCTAACGAGAGCCGCAGCCCAAGCCATTGGTGGAGCCGCTTACGGGCAAATCCATTATCCGAGTTGACGCCGGAAGCTCTGGCTGAATTTCAATTTTACGAGGCGGAGCGTCGAGCAGAATTCCGCCAGCGATGGCAGAACAGGATAACCTGGCTAGCGGAGATGACTCGCGCGAGAACTGCTCGTTTTCCCGTGGCTATCCTTATTCTCGTGGTGGATTTCCTGTTGAGGTATAACCATCAAATCAGCATCGTCGAGATGGGCAGCATATTGATCGCTGCGGTTTTAGTCGCGTACGAGATGGTTATCCTGCTGCTTATCTATGTGCCCTTTTTTGCTCTGACTTCCCGCTATATCCCTTACACCACACTGGTACCCATAAGCGTTGCAATTTTCTTCGGCGCGATGGTGATAAGCCTCGCGATAAAGGCGGAATCAAGGAACTAGCGTAATCCCTGGTTCGAGTTTCTGGTTCGCCAGCCAATTAAGGCCTGTGTTTCGGCACTTTTTTTTCACCTTATTGAATATGACGTGCCGACGCCTCACTTGCCGTGATCAGAATCTCGGAATGGGATCACGGCACCCGGATCCTCATTGTGATCCGGTACAGGTTCCAGTGACTGATAACCAGCCGGACGGCCGTCCTTGATCCAGGCGACGGTTTCCTCTTCTGACAAACCATGATCCGCGAAATTGTGCTCGTCGAGATCGCCCAATGTATCGCCGAGGATGACAGAAAATTCCATGTGGTCGCTTTCCGGTATGTCGGTGGATTTGATGGCCGTAATCAGATCTATCCTGTCGCGGACGATCTGCTTTAAAGCTGCCCTGAGCTGATTCTCATAGTTGAAATTGATTGGTTTGTCTGGCATTCCTGAATCCGGTTTAATTTAAGTATCAAATGTACATCAACCTGCAACACTGGTATGTGCGTTGGACTGGGTTGGTCAACGAACTGTTTGTGTTGTTGGCTGAGGTAAAATAGAAGTCTTCCCAACAAGCAATGACTCCCACTACTTCCCCATGATTACAGCGATATGCGATGTGTTAAAGGAATGCTATGCCCGCGGCTGGATTTCCACCCGTGACGGTAATGGCTCCGTGCGACGCAAGAACGAGAACTGGATTTACGTCACGCCTTCAGCCACGAAGAAGCACCGGCTGGATGCCGAAAGTCTGATCAAGATGGAATTCCAGCCCGACAAGTCGCTGGTAAAGGTGAACACCGAAACGCCGGGCAAGCCCAGCGGTGAGCTGGAAATGCACCGGCGACTGTTGGCGGAAGTGCCGGATACGCGTTGCGTCGTTCACGTCCACCCCACCTACACGATCGCCGCCATGTATGCCGGCTATGACTTGCAGGCCTTGTCGCTGGAGTTTCCGGAGATTCACCGCTACACCAAGGTTGCGCCGAATATCCCCAACGTGCCGGCCATCAGCAAGGAGCTGGCTGACGCGACTTGCGAGGCTTTCGAGCTGCAGCCTGACGGCAGCATTTCGGCCGACATCGTGGGCCTGGATCGACATGGCGTAATCGCTGTCGCCCGCGACCCGTGGACGGCATTCGAACACATCGAACGACTGGAGCACATCTGCCAGATTGTGCTGGTCAGCGGCGTGAAGAGAACCGAGCAGGCCGGAAACATCTGAGGGAATTCCGCCTAATCTGAAGCCAGTGTTCAATGCACTGGCTTTTTATTTTCTTCCGGCTTCGGACATGCCATCATGATTGCGCCATCACTATTCCGAGAAATGCCATGGAAATGACCAGAATCAGCGCCGGCAAACTGCGCGCCATCGGCTATGACGAAAAAACGCGCACGCTACAGGTGGAGCTGGATGACGGCAGCAATTTGCAGTACAGCGCCGTGAGCGCAGACTTGTGGCGGCGATTCAAGAGCTCGGGCTCGGCGTGGAGTTTCTATCGCGACAATATCGAGGAAGAGTTCGCGGTAAAGCGCGTTTCAGGCAAACCATCCGGCGGCAAGAACCCGCTCGACGATCTCTTCGGCTAATAATGAGAGCCGCAGCCCGCGGCTCAGCCACGCCTGACGAGCTGCTCTTCCACTGCCTGTGGGCGTAGCGGCGGATAATGGATGTAGCCCTGCACGAGGTCGCAGCCCTTGTTCCTCAGATAATCCAACTGTACCTCGCTTTCAACGCCTTCGGCGATCACCCCTATTTCCAATTCCTTGCTCATGCTGATCATGCTGTTGACCAGCGTGGTGTCGGTCTTGCTGTCAGGTAACCCACGAATGAAAATCTGATCGATCTTGAGGTAATCCACGGGGAATTGTGCGAGATAGCTCAGTGATGAATAACCGGTTCCGAAGTCATCCAGGGAAACCAGCACACCGATTCGCTTGAGCTTTTCCAGCTCAGCCATCGCGGTACGATCCAACAGGGTGCGCTCCGTGACTTCTATCTCCAGGTATGGCGGCTGCAAGCCTGTGTTTTCCAATACTCGCGTGACCATTTCGGCATAGTGGCCTTCTACCAGTTCAACAGGTGACACATTGACTGCCAGGCGCCATTTGCATCCGGCTGCATGCCATTGCAGGATATGACGGCAGCTCTGTTGCAGGACCCAGGCACCGATGGGCGTAATGAGCCCGAGCTTTTCGGCATAGGGGATGAATTCGTCGGGATGCACCTCGCCCAACTCGGAATGATGCCAGCGGATTAGGGCTTCCACCGCGACGATTTCATTAGAGGCCACAGCCACCTGCGGCTGGAAATTCAGTGCAAATTCCTGCCGGACTACGGCCAGCGGCAAGCTCTGCCGGATGGCCTCGATACGTTGGACCGACAGGGCAATGCTGTCCTCATAGAAACGGTAGCTGCGCTTGCCCTCCTCCTTGGCCTTGCCGCAAGCCACTTCGGAATACTGGATGAGCTGCTCCGGCACTTCAGCATCATCCGGATAAAGCGCAATGCCTATGCTCGCACCAAGATATTGCTCCCGCATGAAGGGTGCCAGCGGCGGAATGAGCGATTGCAGTATGCGCTGCACCAGCACCTCGATTTCGGTGATGGTTTCCACATGCGGCACCAGCACAGCGAACTTGTCCTCCCAGAAGCGGCACGCCTGGTCATCCTGGCGGATGGCCTCGACAAGCCGGCGGGAGAATTCCTTGAGCACGGTATCGCCGGCCTCGTAGCCGTATCGCTCATTCACCATCTGGAAGTTTTTCAGGTCTATCCATAGCACTGCTGCCCGAATTTTCTCGCGATGCGCCTGCTTGAGTGCAAGTGCGGCTGAGCGCAGGAAATTGCTGCGGGCCATAAGCCCGGTAACGGCGTCCATGCTCGTGGATTCCTCGATGCGCTGACGCAGCCGGCGCTTCTCGGATAACTCGCGGATGACCAGCACATACGCGCAAATAATGAACAGCAGCACCGCCGAAATCAACGTATAGAGACTCCACCTGGCATGCTGGGCGCGCTTTTTCGCCAGCCTCGATAACTCACTGACCTCAATCCGCTTGGCGTCAAGCACAGGCGCAATTTCCGCGCGTATCTGATCCATCTTCTGCTTGCCCACGTCGGACTGCACGATGGCGAGGGCTTCTGCCCGGCGGCCCTGTTGCACCAGCCGAATGGTGTTCTCCAGCTCGTCCAGCTTTGCTTTCTTGAGAGCGTCGATTTTCCTGTAGAGCGCCGGGCTGACTTCGTTTTCAAGCTCGACAGCCAGTTGCCGGCTCATGGCGCCGATCTCCCTCAGGCCCATTTCATAAGGCTCAAGATAGGCAGGGTTCTCCGTCAGCAGATAGCCGCGCTGCCCGGTTTCAGTATTGAACATGGCGATCATGAAGCGGTTGAGAGAGCGCAGTTGTTGGTTGATCTCGATCACCCTGTCCTGTGCTTCCACCGCAGCCTGATTGTTGCGCAACGCCTGCCATCCCAGAAACAGCAGGATGATGCTGATCGCGACAAACACGATGATCAGGCGCAACTCCAGTTTTCGATGATAAAAGTAGCCGGGTTTCTGCATTCTGGCCATCGTCAAAAATCAAGTCGCATTGCAGTAAATTTAAATCCCATCCGAAGTTTGTGTCGCCTGCCTCAATGTTTCGTCGCGTTCAGGCATGAGCTTAGGCTTCCAGTTTTCACTGAATCAGGTCCCGCATAGTTCATCAGTGCGAAAACGACCATACCTCTCAATATTGACTGGCTGGCTGGGTCACGCCGATATCGGCTATAGCTGCGGGCTGAGCAAGGTTGAAGCCTCGTCGAGAAACTTGTTCCAGAGGCTTCGTTCGCGCCACTCCTGCAGGGTGATACGACGCGATTGCCGCAGGTCCCGATTGAATATCTCGATCTGTTTCTGGGCGAACGCTGCGCTATACACATTCAGGTTCGACTCGTCATTGATGGCAAACGAACGCGGATCAAAATTCGATGAGCCGACGGAAGTCCATACGCCATCCACCACCAGCAGCTTCACGTGGTAACGTGAGGGCTGGTATTCATAGATTTCCACACCCGCCTCTAGCAAGGGCCCCCAGGTATTGCGCGACGCGCGGCGCACCACGGCCCAATCAATTTCATCTCCGGGAACGATGATCTGTACCTTGACCCCTCGTTTTGCCGCATTGATGAGCTGCTGGGTCGAGACTTCGTCAGGGATGAAATATGCCGAAGAAAGATGAATGCTCTTTTGCGCCGCAGCGATGGACATCAGGTACATCAACTGCATGCTCTCCGCCCCGCCGCCCGATGAGCTGATGAATACCTGTGCCGGCAGTCTGCCTTCAACCTCAAGATCGGGAAAATACTGGGGTCCGGTCAGGAGTTCGCCCGTGGTCTGCAACCAGTTATCCATGAATGCCGCCTGCAACTGACCCACCACAGGGCCGGTGATGCGGAAATGGCTATCCCGCCAATGCAGCGGCTTCTCCGCATCGCCGCGCCATTTGTCACCGATATCGACTCCCCCGATAAAACCGGTCTTGCCGTCTACCACCAGAATCTTGCGATGGGTTCGGTTATTCATGATAGGCAGGCTGGTCAGGCGTGGCGCATGATACCAGCGCAACTGCACGCCACTGTCTTCCATGCGTTCGGCCACGTCGTCCCTGACCTGCCCTCCCACCCAGTCGAGCAGGACATAGACTTGCACACCATGCTGGGCCCGTTCAATCAGTGCATCGGCAAATTGGCGGGCTGTCTTGCCCGGATAAAAAATATAGGTCTCCAGCGTGATGGTCTTTTGCGCGGAACGGATGGCGGCAAGCATTGCAGGAAAAATTTCCTCGCCATTGATGAGCGTATCAATCTGGTTGCCCTCGACCAGACCAGGCCCCAGAAGTCTGCTGATGGCATGCCTGAATTCTGAATCTTCTATCGAATAGGTGTGATTCAGGGGCTTATCAACCTGCTGATCCCCCAGCCCAAGGTTGAACACGAGCAATACCGCGAGGGTGGTGGCGAGAATGGTCAGGAGAAACGCAAACGTACGCGACCAGCGTCCTGAGGTCAGGTATTTCCGTAGACTGCCTGGCAGATGAAATTTCAGATGGTGTCGCAGCAAACTTGCATTCCTGAGCATGGTTGAGCATCCGAAACTGATGGCAGCACGCAAGTAAGCCGGACCACGGATCGCATGCTGCTATTCCGGGCGTAACAAGGTTTACCTTAAACACACATCACGACCACATCTGTTCCCAGCCAAACGTTGGGCTCTGAATTCGACGCTTGTGCTCGAGATCGTGGCAGTCGCTGTAAGACTGTCAGCCGGCCGCTTTCTCCAGGCCGTGCTCATAAAACCGGAAGGAGTCGCCCCGGAATTTCTTCGCTTCGTACATGGCAATATCCGCCTGGCGCATGAGCTTTGCAGCATCGTCGCCATCCTGCGGGTAGATGCAGATACCGATGCTGGCATGCAGGGTGATCGAGTCCTGGCCTAGCTGGATAGGCGCCGAAACGGCCGCCAGGATTTTTTCGGCCGGCAGGATAGCGTCTGCCTGGGAATCCAGGTTTTCGATCAGCACGACGAATTCGTCGCCGCCGAACCGGGAAACCGTATCTCCTTCCCTCACCACGTGCACTATCCGCTTGGCGATCTGTTTCAGAAGCTCATCGCCCACCTGGTGGCCCAGCCTGTCGTTGATGGATTTGAATTCATCGAGGTCCAGAAAGAAAATGGCGTGCTGCCTGGCATCTCGATGCCGAATCAGGTGATCCAGCCGGTCTTCGAACAGCAAGCGATTGGGTAAGCCGGTCAGGGCATCATGTGTCGCCATATGCTCCACACGCTTCACATGCGCCCTCTTCTCCGTGACATCCGTATTCACGCCCACCCACTCATGGATGTTGCCCTCTGCGTCGGCCACGGGGATGGCGCGCACGGCAAATAATCGCCATTGCCCATTCGACAGCCGCACCCTGTTCTCGACTTCCAGCGGTTTTTTCTGCTCCAGCGCAGCATTCCACATCTTGAGGCAGTGCTCGCGGTCATCAGGGTGAATGGCATTGATCCAGCCCTTGCCCTGGTATTCGTCAAAGCTTTGACCGGTAAGCAGGCTCCAATTCGGCAGTTCGTCGATGACATTGCCGCTGGCATCAGTGAACCACATGATGCCGGAAACGGCTTCTATGGCAGCGCTGAAGCGATTGTTGCTGAGCTGGGTTCTCTTCTCGGCAATCCTGCGGTCGTGAATATCGATCACATTACCGACATAGCCGATTAAGTTGCCGCCATCATCGAAGCGGGGGGTGGCAATATCCATATGCCAGCGATAGCCGCCGGAAGCGACCTTCAGGCGATATTCGATGCAATAGAAAGCTTCCATTCTGCTGGATTTGCAGAAGTCGGCCTCGACCTCTGCACGGTCGTCCGGGTGCAAGGCATTGAGCCAGCCGAAACCTTCACCCTCGCCCGGGAGTTGGCCGGTGATTTTGTACCAGGCT
>DASTRT010000196.1:0-2541 GCA_035761085.1 Methylophilaceae bacterium | reverse complement strand
TGCGGCTGAGGAATCCGGTCTGCCGTTGTACCGCTATCTGGGCGGTTCCAGCTTCATGCAACTGCCGACACCGATGATGAACATCATCAACGGCGGCGCCCACGCAGAGAACAGCGTGGACATGCAGGAATTCATGATCATTCCGGCCGGCCGCCCCACTTTCCGAGAAGCGCTGCGCTGCGGCGCCGAAGTGTTCCATGCGCTGAAGAAAACGTTGCACAAGAAGGGCCTGGCCACCACGGTGGGCGACGAAGGCGGCTTTGCTCCTGACCTACCCTCCAACGAGGCAGCCATCCAGTACATCATGGAAGCGATTTCCGCCGCCGGCTACGAGCCGGGTACCGATGTGCTGATCGGCCTGGATTGTGCCAGCTCCGAATTCTACAAGGACGGCAAGTACCATCTGACTTCGGAGAACCTGCAACTCTCTTCCGAGCAGTTCACCGACTACCTGGCCACCTGGTGCGAGAAGTACCCCATCATCAGTATCGAAGACGGCATGAGCGAATTCGACTGGGACGGATGGAGCCTGCTGACCCAGCGTCTGGGCGATTCCGTACAGCTGGTGGGTGACGACCTGTTCGTGACCAACGCCAAGATCCTGCGCGAAGGGATCCAGCGCGGCGTGGCCAACTCGGTGCTGATCAAGGTCAACCAGATCGGCACGCTGACGGAGACCTTCCAGACCATCGAAACTGCCAAGCGGGCAGGCTATACCTCGGTAATCTCGCACCGTTCCGGCGAGACGGAAGACAACACGATTGCCGATATCGCGGTCGCGACCAACGCGCTGCAGATCAAGACCGGCTCGCTGTCCCGCTCCGAGCGCATCGCCAAGTACAACCAGCTGCTGCGCATTGAGGAAGAGCTGGGGGAAGCCACCAGCTATGCCGGCATCAGCGCTTTCTACCAACTGATCAGTTAATTATCGGAAAAGGCGTAGGATAACGCCAATGAACCGCCGCGCGGCTAATACAGGAATCGCCCCTTGAGGCTATTGACGCTTATTTTCGTGATCCTGATTGCCGCGCTGCAGTATCCGTTATGGCTGGGCAAGGGCAGCTGGCTGCGCGTGTGGGACCTCAACCAGCAGATCACCGCGCAGAAGGAAGCCAACGCCAAGCTGAAAGCGCGTAACGACACGCTGGATGCCGAGGTGCGCGATCTCAAGCAGGGCTATGCGGCCATCGAGGAACGCGCGCGCAGCGAGCTGGGCATGGTGAAGCAGGACGAGGTGTTCTACCAGGTGCTCGACTCCACAGTGCCGCAAAAACCGGCGGACAAGTCTGCCAAGCCAGCCGAAGCGGCAGCGAAAAATCCCGATTAAGCTAATCCAGACGGTAGGGCAGGTGGCTCAGCGCAAGCGGGCCGCCATTGCAGATCAGACGTCCGGCTTCCATGCTCTCCAGCCGCAATTCCGCCAGCACGTCGAATCCGCCTGCAGGTGAGGGTGCGCTGCGTACTATTTTTCCCACAGCTTCGTCATTGCCTTCGAGTAGTACATCTTCGCCGGGCTGTGGCTGGTTTGACCCGCTCACATGCGCCAGCTGGGTACGTCGTTTGACCTTGCCCAGGTAGTGCGTGCGCGCCACGATTTCCTGCCCGGTGTAACAGCCCTTCTTGTAATTGATGCCGTCCAGCGCATCGAGATTGATCATCTGCGGCACGAATTCTTCCTGCGTCCTCGGCACGACGTTCGGGATGCCCGCCTGAATCTCCAGCCATTCCCAGTTGCTTGTGCCAACCGGCTTCAGCGATTTTTGCAATTCGCTCCACAGTTTTTCGGCTTGAGAGACCGCGCAGATGATTTCAAAGCGCGGCAGCTCGCCAGGCAGGCGGATCAGCAGCCCATTTCCCGACTGGCTCATGGCAAGCGGCCGCTGTGGAATTCCCGCAAACAGGCCGGCGAGGGCCTGCTCCGCGTTCGTGCCGGCAACGCCGAGCCGTACCGTACTGGCGGAAATGTCCTCGATCACCACCTTGGAACGCAGCACATACATGCGCAGGCGTTTGGCAATCGCTTCCGCCAGCCGACCATCCAGCTGCAGGTAAAGCTTGCTGTCATGCGCATACGCCAGGAAGAGTGCCAGCAGGCGGCCCTTGGGATTGCAGTAGCCGGCAAACTGACTGTTGCTGCCGTTGAGCTGTTTGACGTCATTGGTGACCTGACCCTGTAGAAAGCTGACAGCGTCTTCGCCGCTGAGCTGCAGCAGACTCAGGTGGCTCAGGTCAGCCAGGATGGCGCCATTCGCCGTCGCGCTGAGTTCCGCTTCCTTGTTGCCGAAGCCAAGGACGGCGTTATCGGAGATAACCGCGCCCTGGGATGCCAGAAATGTATGCCATTGATTCATAATAGGGACAAAGATGTGTTCACCATGAGGGGTTGCATTATAACGTGAGGCCTATCCTGCTGGTTTTAAAGCCCGCTTATCTGCTAGCTATGACTTTAGCTAGTGCTGCCATGCTGGCGATAGGCCTTGTGCTGCTCGTGCCGTTGTCGCCAGCGGCGCAGGTCATGCTGATCGCGGTAGTCGCCTGCGC
>DASTRT010000195.1:0-2724 GCA_035761085.1 Methylophilaceae bacterium | reverse complement strand
AGCAGCTTGCCGTTCTCGTCGAGAATGCTGAAATAGGTCTTGTCGTACTGGTCGTTGAGCAGGATTTCGCGAGCGCTGTGCGGCAGCTCGATACGGCCGTTGTTCTTGAGCGACTCACGCGAGAGCGCGACGATGTCGCTGGCCGATTCCTGCAGGGCACGGTCGTAGGCGTCCTCCGAGTAGTTGAGCGCAAGCTGGTACACCAGCATGGTGCCGGGAATGAACAGGGCGAGCAGCGGCCCCAGCAGCCACAGCAGCAGAGTCTTGCGTAGCGACTTAGTCATCGCGTCTTTCCAGCATATAGCCCAGGCCGCGCACTGTGCTGATGTCGATGCCATGCGGCTGCAGCTTCTTGCGCAAGCGGTGCACGTAGACCTCGATGGCGTTGCTGCCGAGTTCCTCGTCCCAGTTGCACAGCTTTTCCACCAGCATCTCCTTGGTCACCACCTTGCCCGTGCGCAGCAGCAAGGTTTCCAGGATGCCCAGCTCACGCGAGGAGAGACTGAACGGCTCGCCCTGCAACCGAACCAGACGGGTCGCGGTGTCGTACACCAGCGGGCCATAGGTGATTTCCATACTGGGTGCGACGTGCGCACGGCGGATATGCGCCCGCACCCGGGCCAGCAGTTCGGGAATATGGAATGGCTTGAGCACATAATCATCCGCCCCCAGATCCAGGCCGGCGATGCGGTCTTCCAGAGAATCGCGTGCCGTCACGATAAGTACCGGCAGGCTGTCGTGGCGCGACCGTAGCCGCCGAAGCACTTCCAGGCCATCCATCTGCGGCAGCCCGAGATCCAGCAGTGCGAGGTCATAAATCTGGTCCTTGAGCGCGGTGTCCGCGCTGGCGCCGCCGTGCGCCCAATCGACAGCGTAGCCCGCCTGCTCCAGCGAGCGCAGCATGGCATCGCCCAGCACCTGGTCGTCCTCGATCAGCAGAATGCGCATGATTTCATTCCTGGCGCGTCCACGATTCGCTCCTGCCCAGCAGGGAAATACCGATATATCCGGTGACCTTGACCGTCTTTCCATCAGGCGCGAGCCGCATGCGGCAACGGTAGGTCTTGCCCTCCTCCGGGTCGAGAATCTGCCCGCCCTCGAACAGGTACTCGTCCTTGCGCTTCAGCCCATCGAGTATCTTCATTCCCACGATCGGGCTGTTATGCAGCTTGGCCGGACAATGCACACACAAGGGGCTCTCCGGTTCGCCGGGCGCCGGGTAATAGCGCTCCACCACGCCTTCAAATGTACCGTCGGCGCCGGCAGAGATGCGGATCAGCGCAGATGGCTGGCCGCTATCCTCGTCCGTCTGTTGCCAGAGGCCGGCAAGCTCTCCCGCATTGGCGGCAGCAGAGAGCAACAGCCAGGCAATGCCCGCCAAAATCGGTAACCCGCCAGGGCGCAGCATCATGGATAAAACCTGTTCAGTGCGGAGGACAACGGAGATCTTTCTCGCGTAAGTAAGTTGTAAGCCGGTTGGATTATGCTCCCGATACCTTAGGCAAAACAACGAGGGGGAGTTGATGTTATTCGTAATTGATTTCGATGGCACGCTGTCCGTGAGAGATACGGTTGATGCCATGCTGGAACGCTTTGCCGGCCCGGAATGGGAAGCGGTGGAGCAGGAATGGCTGGATGGCCGCATCACTGCCGTCGAGTGCATGCAGACGCAGTTGCGCATGGTCAAGACCGACCACGTCACACTGGAGTCCTTCTTCCGCGGCATCCAGCTCGATGCCAGCTTCCTGCCGTTCTACCGCCATGTTAGCCAGTTCGCCGAGGTGGCCATCGTCAGTGACGGCCTCGATCACGCGATCAAGGTGGCTATGAAGAATGCGGCCCTGCCGGAACTGCCGGTCTACGCCAACAAGCTGCATTTCGTCCCGGAAGGTATCGATATTTCCTGGCCGCACCGCAACCCAGTATGCAAGGGCGGCAATGGCGTCTGCAAATGCGCCGTGGCGCGCAGCCTCAGCGATGGCGACCAGCAGGTTGTGCTGATCGGCGACGGCAAGTCGGACGCCTGTCTCGCCAGCGAGGCGGATATCGTATTCGCCAAGAGCGGCCTCGCGAGACATTGCGAAGCCAACAACATTCCGCATTTCAAGTTCCAGACCTTTGCCGACGTGCTGGCCAAGGTTGCCAGCTGGCCCCATGACGTACCGCAACGCGATGTCGGCGTCAGCGCCTGATTATTCAATACCGAAAGCATCCATTCATGAATCAGCAGATCATCGAAATCCTCGAAAAAAACGATAAATATTGCTCCCACGGCGACACCGTCAACTACGCCGATCCTCCCAAGGTATTCGCCGGCTGCGACGGCAGCTTCCTGTTCGACGACGAAGGCACGCCCTATCTCGATTGGCAGATGTGGTATTCCGCCGTCAATTTCGGCTACAAGAACAAGCGCATCGCCGACGCGCTCAAGAAGCAGATCGACGATCTGCCGCAGCTCGCCAGCCAGTACCTGCACAAGGAAAAGGTCGAACTGGCGGAAATCATCTGTAAATACATGGAAGACAAGTATGGCGTGAAGGGTCGTGTGCATTTCAACGTCGGCGGCGCGCAGGCGGTGGAAGATTCGCTCAAGGTCGTGCGCAACCACACCGGCAAGACCCATCAGTTCGCCTTCATGGGCGGCTACCATGGCCGCACGCTGGGCGCTTCGGCAATCACTTCCAGCTATCGTTACCGCCGCCGCTTCGGCAACTTCGCCGACCG
>DASTRT010000194.1:0-2709 GCA_035761085.1 Methylophilaceae bacterium | reverse complement strand
GTAGATGAAAACCTGATTCCACAGGAATTTTCCGCCTGGGTGGCGGGCACGGCCATGGATTTGCGCGAGCTGAAGCCCATTCGGCACTACCTGGAACAACCCAGCGAACAGATCGAAAGGGCCGCGGGCGGGTTCGACCATTGCTGGATACGCGTGACGCGGCCGGATCGTGAAGGGTTTGTGGCGGAGCTGACTGATCCCAGGAGCGGGCGCCGCATGCAGGTTTATACCAGCCAGCCTGGGATCCAGTTTTATACCGGCAATTTCCTCGACGGCAGCCTCACGGGCAAGAACGGTGTGCGCTATGCAAAATACGCCGGCCTCTGCCTGGAAACCCAGCACTACCCGGATTCACCCAACCATCTGGGATTTCCCTCCACCGTATTGCGGCCCGGCGAAACCTACCGCCAACACACGGCCTACTGCTTTAGCGTGCGGGACTAGTCGGCAGGCCTCTTGGCAGCAAGCCGCCACAGAGAGGTCACTTCCAGGCGGCGGGCTGCGTACAATGGGTCTGTAGGATCTTTCGCCTTGCCGTGCCGGGGCCGCGTATCGATACGCTCCATGACCTGCAAGCCGGCCTGTTCGATGGACGCGAGCAATTCATCGCGAGATCGCAGTCCCAGATGCTCGGCCAGGTCCGACAGGATTAGCCAGCCTTCGCCACCAGATGTCAGATGTGCAGCGAGGCCATTGAGAAAACCCAGCAGCATCCGGCTATCGGCATCGTAAATGGCGTGTTCCAGGCTGGAGCTGGGCCGGGCAGGAAGCCATGGCGGATTGCAGACTATCAGCGGTGCCTTACCCTGGGGAAAAAGATCGGCCTCAATGACTTCCACCTGCTGGCTCAATCCCAGCAGATCGATATTTTCACGCGCACAAGCCAACGCACGCGAGTCGAGTTCGGTGGCGATAACTCGTTGCACACCGCGCCTGGCGAGGATGGCCGCAATGACGCCGGTGCCGGTGCCGATGTCGAAGGCCAATTCACGGGACGGCAACGGCGCCTGTGCCACCAGATCGAGGTACTCGCCGCGCAAAGGCGAAAAGACGCCGTAATGCGGGTGAATTTTCGCACCCAGGACCGGAATATCCACTCCCTGTTTACGCCATTCGTGCGCGCCGATGATGCCCAGCAGCTCCCGCAGGGAAATCAGCAGCGGCTCACGGCTCGCTCCGAAGGCTTCCTCACATGCCTCACCAACCTCGGGCGCACGGCCCAGGTCCAGATGATATTCGGGCGCCAATCGCACGAGCAGCATGGAAAGGATACGGGCACGCTGGGATTGCGCCTGCCGGTGCAGGTTGAAATTTTCGCGCGGATCGGATGATGACTTTGCCGGCTTGCGGTCTATGCGCCGCGCCATTGCCTGCAGCAGTTGTCTGGCGTTGTGAAAATCGCCGCGCCACAGCATGGCCGTGCCTTCACAAGCAAGATGATAGGCAGCATCCGCCTTGAGGGTGTCGTCAACAACGATGAGACGCTTGGGAGCGGATGCGGCGCGTTCGCTATGCCAGCGAGCAGATAGCGTTTTCCCGGCCTCCTCCCAGCTCAGGATGGCATCGGTCATTGCCGGGATTTACGGCTGGAACGGTCGAAAAGACGGGTGTAGCGAGCCAGCAGGAAAATCACCGTAGGCCAGAACAGGGTGTTGATGAAGTCGTGCAGGCTGGACACCCAGCGCCAGTAGCCGCGCAGAGCGATATCGTCATACATGTCGATGGTTTCGCCCAAGGTACAGATCAATACCGCGATCAGCCATGGGGCGACGTGCCCGGGCGAGCGGCGCAACAGTATCATTGCGATGAACATGGTGCCGAGCCCGGTATAGACATGCAGCGCATCACGCGACAGCCCCGTAATCGACAGCATGATGAGTTTGAAGGTTTGAAACGAAGTAACTTCCATGCGTTATGCGCTACGCTCTTCGACGTCCTTTTTCTGAATGGTGTCTATCGAAAGGTGGATTTCGCGCACGAAGCACAGCAGGCCGCTGATCAGCGACACCATGGCTACGATGAACAGCATGGACACAAGACGGGAAGGATCGAGCTTGAGTTCCGACCCCGTGAACAGCGCGGCAATTACCAGACAGACGAACAATGCGGCGACGGTACTGAGGCTGATGGCCCAATGTACCCAGCGCGACCGGCGCAACAGCATGTTCATTTCTGCGACCTCGCGCGGCTGCAGCTTTTCCTTGGCGTAGCGCAACGCCCGAAAGCGGTCCACAACGCGGGCCAAACGATGTGCCATGACGGAAAGAGTGGCGCCGATGCCGGTCAGGAGAAAAGCGGGCGCGACGGATAGCTGAATGGCAATGGCGACGGATGAAACATGTGAGGCTACCTGCATATGAGCCTCAGTTTAACAGCAAGGTCAGTTTGCTTTCCATCTTCCTGACCATATCCATGATCTCTGCGTCCAGTTCCTGCGGAACAGTATTCCATATCGCCCCCTCTTCCAACGAATACGCCACCATGGGCAGCAGGTCGAAGTCGAGAAACTTGCCGTTGCCCATATCTACCACGGTAATGTTGTCCTTGTGTGTCACCAGTTCCCAATCATCAGGGATATCAAGCTCAGCCTTGATCGTCAACCGCAATTTTTTCACAAAGATCCTTTCTGGATAAGTCCTGCAAACAAGGTTTCATAGCATGCCATGACACAGCCGTTTTGGCGATTGGCCAACGCACAGCTTGATGGAC
>DASTRT010000193.1:0-4052 GCA_035761085.1 Methylophilaceae bacterium | reverse complement strand
AAAACGGCTGGTGAGCAATGCGGCCTCAATCCTTCCTTCAATTTCGACAATTTCGTTACCGGCAAGGCAAACCAACTGGCACGCGCAGCCGCTATCCAGGTCGCGGAAAACCCCGGTACAGCTTATAACCCTCTGTTTGTCTATGGGGGTGTGGGTCTGGGTAAGACCCATTTGCTGCAAGCCATTGGCAACCACCTGAAACAGCAGCGGCCGGATGCCAAGGTACGCTACCTGCATGCCGAGCGTTACGTGTCGGATGTGGTGAAAGCCTACGAACAGAAATCCTTTGATGAATTCAAGCAGCAGTACCATTCGCTGGATCTGCTGTTGATCGACGATATCCAGTTCTTTGCCAAGAAAAGCCGTACGCAGGAGGAGTTTTTTTACGCGTTCAACTCACTGATCGAATCCAAGAAACAGATAGTCATTACCTGCGACACCTATCCCAAGGAGATCGCCGATGTTGATGAACGCTTGCGCACACGCTTCAGCTGGGGCCTGACCGTAGCCATAGAACCGCCAGAACTGGAAATGCGCGTCGCCATCCTGCTCAAGAAGGCAGAAGCCGCCAATTTCGTGCTGCATGAAGATGTCGCTTTCTTCATTGCTAAACAGGTGCGCTCCAGCGTTCGTGAGCTGGAAGGGGCCCTGAACCGCATCGTCGCTATGGCCAAATTTACGGGGCATGCAATAGATGTTAATCTCGCCCGGGAAGCGCTCAAGGACCTGATCGCGGTGCGCGGCCGACAGATCACTATGGAAAATATCCAGAAAACCGTGGCCGATTATTACAAGATCAAGGTCGCGGAAATGTACAGCAAGAAGCGCTCGCGTAATTTCGCCAGACCTCGTCAGATCGCCATGGCACTGGCTCGTGAGCTGACCAATCATAGTTTCCCGGAAATAGGTGAGGCCTTCGGCAGCCGCCATCATACGACGGTCATGCATGCCTGTGATGAGGTCGAACAATTACGGCAGAACGATCCGCACGTGGCGCGGGATATTGCGTTTCTGATTCAGGTGATTCGAGACTAGAGACAAGGGCTAAAAATATCAGGTGGATAGCCTGTGAATGAATGTGCGGGTTAGGCGCGATTCTGCAAACAGCCGAAAATTATCCACATTTAGTCAACAATGGTTTCTATAGTTCTCAAGAACCGAATGATGGCAACAATTGATTGATACATAATGGATATTCTGGTTATCCACAAGTTTTAGGGTGTTTATTCTTATTACTAATGTTATTTCTTAATTCAGGTTATAAAACATGAATATCAAAATAAACCGTGACACTTTGCTTAAACCGCTTTCTGCGGTCAGCGGAATTGTAGAAAGGCGCCACACCCTGCCTATTCTTTCCAATCTGCTGCTCGAAGCCCAGCAGGAGCGACTAGTTCTGACAGCGACTGACCTGGAGATGCAAATTTCATTGGCCGTGGATACCAATGTGGGCGGTGAACTGTCCACGACCATCTCCGCCAAGAAGCTACTGGATATTTGTCGTTCCCTGCCAGAAAGCGCGGACATCGTGATGGCGCTGCAGGATAGCCGGATCCAGGTAAAGGCCGGCAAGAGCCGCTTCAATCTGCAAACCCTGCCTGCAACAGATTATCCAGTCATGAGCCGTATTAGCGGCAACGCCCAAGCGGTCATTAGGATGAGCCAAGGCTTATTGAAGAAACTGTTCAAACAGGTCGAGTTTGCCATGGCGCAGCAGGATATCCGTTACTACCTCAACGGCTTGTTATTCGAGGTTAACGCCAATCGGCTCAACGTCGTGGGTACCGATGGGCACCGCTTGAGTTTTACCTCTACCGAGCTGGACCAAAATTACGAGAAGCAGGAACTGATACTTCCACGCAAGACTGTGATGGAACTGATAAAATTGCTCAATGACAGCGATGAGGAAGTGACCATCGAGGTCGCACAGGGTCAGGTCAATTTCACCTTCAACGACATTCGTCTGATATCCAAGGTCATCGATGGCAAGTTCCCGGACTATACCCGGGTGATTCCGACGCGCCATCAGCTGAGCTTTAACATAGGCCGTATGACCATCCTGCTGTCCATGCAGCGTGCTTCCATCCTTTCCAATGAGAAGTACCGCGGTATTCGCATGGTGCTGGGCAAGGATAGCCTGAGGCTGATAAGCACCAATAGCGAGCAGGAAGAGGCGGAAGAAGAGCTCGAGGTCAGTTACGGAGGTGATCCGCTGGATATCGGCTTCAACGTGACCTATCTCATTGATGTGCTCAATAATGTGGATAGCGAAACCGTCACCTTCTCGTTTGCCGACGCTAATAGCAGTTGCCTGGTGACAGTCCCTGATAATGGCGATTACAAGTATGTCGTGATGCCGATGCGCATTTGATGCACGGTTTCACGTGAAACAAAACTTTTACAACAATTAAAGTAGACCAATGACAGATTACGATTCTTCCAGTATCAAGGTACTCAAGGGCCTGGACGCGGTACGCAAGCGGCCAGGCATGTATATCGGGGACACCTCGGATGGTACTGGCCTGCACCATATGGTGTTCGAAGTGGTGGATAACGCCATCGACGAAGCGCTGGCCGGCTACTGCGACGATATCAAGATCATCATTCATCCGGATAACTCAATCAGCGTCGCCGACAACGGTCGCGGGATTCCCACGGATGTCAAGGAAGACGACGAGCTCAAGCGTTCAGCGGCCGAAATCGTCATGACCGAGCTGCATGCGGGCGGCAAGTTCGACCAGAATTCCTACAAGGTTTCCGGGGGTCTGCATGGTGTGGGCGTATCTGTCGTCAATGCCTTGTCCGATTGGCTCAAACTTAAGATTTACCGCAATGGCAAGGCTTATCAGCTCGAGTTCGCCCGCGGCGTTGCTACGGCGCCGCTGGCTGAGAAGGGCGTGACGGATCGTCGCGGTACGGAAGTGCATTTTCTGGCGTCGACTGAAACCTTTACCAATGTGGAATTTCACTACGAGATTCTGGCCAAGCGTTTGCGGGAGCTCTCTTTCCTCAATAACGGCGTCAAAATCGAGCTTATCGACCAGCGTAATGGCAAGAGCGAAAACTTCGCATACTCAGGCGGCGTCAAGGGATTTGTCGAGTACATGAATCGCAGCAAGACGGTGCTGCACCCCAAGCCTTTCTACTCTGCTGGAGAAAAGGACGGCATCACGGTGGAAGTTTCCATGCAATGGAACGACTCCTACAGCGAGTCGGTGCAATGCTTCACCAACAATATTCCGCAGCGCGACGGCGGCACCCATCTGACCGGGCTGCGCACTGCGATGACGCGCACCATCAACAGTTATATCGAGCAGAACGAGCTGGCCAAGAAGGCCAAAGTGGAAACCACAGGCGATGACATGCGCGAGGGCCTGACCTGCGTGCTGTCAGTCAAGGTACCTGAACCCAAGTTCTCCTCACAGACCAAGGATAAGCTGGTGTCCAGCGAGGTTCAGCCTGTGGTGCAGGAAATTGTCGCATCGAAGCTCGCCGAGTTCCTGCTGGAAAATCCGGTCGACGCCAAGATTATCTGCAACAAGATCGTGGATGCGGCTCGCGCCCGTGATGCAGCTCGCAAGGCGCGTGAAATGACGCGCCGCAAGGGAGCGATGGACACCATGGGCCTTCCTGGAAAGCTGGCCGATTGCCAGGAACGCGATCCGTCCAAGTCCGAGCTCTACCTGGTCGAGGGCGACTCGGCCGGCGGCTCGGCCAAGCAGGGTAGGGATCGCAAGTTCCAGGCTATCCTGCCCCTCAAGGGTAAGATCCTCAATGTAGAAAAAGCGCGCTTCGACAAGCTGCTGTCCTCACAGGAAATCGCTACGTTAATCACAGCGTTGGGTACGGGCATCGGCAAGGACGATTTCAATATCGAGAAGCTGCGCTACCACCGCATCATCATCATGACTGACGCTGACGTCGACGGCGCCCACATTCGCACGCTGCTGCTGACCTTCTTCTACCGCCAGATGACCGAGCTTGTGGAAAAAGGCCATATCTACATCGCGCAGCCGCCTCTGTACAAAGTCAAGCAAGGCAAGGATGAGCGT
>DASTRT010000192.1:0-4313 GCA_035761085.1 Methylophilaceae bacterium | reverse complement strand
AATTCCAGTGGAGGGGCTACACGTTTCCACAAGGTCGACGTGTCATTCTGGATCTCTACGCCACCAATCATGACCTGCGCCTGTGGCGGGACCCTGCCACCTTCAACCCGGCCCGATTCAGCCAGGGCGACCCCAGCCCCTTTGGCTTCATCCCGCAGGGCGGCGGTGACTACGAGGTCAGCCACCGCTGCCCGGGTGAACTCATCACTATTGCGCTCATGAAAGTCGCGCTGCTTTTTTTCACCAACGAAATCCGCTACAGCGTTCCGCCCCAGGACCTCGGCATCAGCCTCGCCCGCATCCCAACATTGCCGGCGAGCGGATTCATTATCGGAAACGTCAGAAAGAAGAGCTGAGTTTCGGCGGCTGCCAGGCAAGAAAAAAGGGTTCCGAGGAACCCTTTTCTGCTTGCCTGCTGACCTTAGCGAACCGCGTTGCGGCGGAACAGGTTCACAATCGCCAGCAGGATCACAGCACCCAGGAAAGAAACGATCAGCGAGCTCAGGCTGAAATCGTTCTGGTTGATGGTGCCGGTGCCGACGAAGGGTGCCAGCAGCCAGCCGCCCAACAGGGCGCCGATGATGCCTACCACGATGTTGAGGAAAAGGCCTTGTTGCGCGTCCGTGCGCATGACGAGACTAGCAAGCCAGCCCAAAATACCACCTACGATTATCCATGCGAGAAAATTCATTTTAACCTCCTCCAGTAAATAGCAATGTTGATGGATTAACTACGTGTTGTTTGCTGACCTGGCAAAACGGTACCTCTCCAGGCGCCCGTTTCCTGGCCCCGGGACTCGAGAAAGTCCTTGAAGCGCTCCAGATCACCTTCAACCCGGTGCGAAAGCACGCCTACTGCATCCCCGGTGCTTTCGACAACCCCTTGCGGTTCATACTGCATACGCACGGTAACGCGGGAAGAATTCGCGGAGAGTTCCTGGAAGGACACAACCCCGGAATTGGGTGCGCCATCCACACTGCGCCAGGCGATGCGTTCATCCGGCAGCTGCTCCGTGATTTCGGCATCCCATTCCTTGTCCACGCCGCCAATGGAGGCGCGCCAGTGCAGATGAGTATCGTCAATCTGGGTGACTTGCTCGATCCCTTCCATGAACTTCGGAAAATCCTCGAACTGCGTCCACTGGTTGTACGCGGCACTCACCGGCACATTGACCTCAATGGATTTTTCAACTGTCGACATACTGTTTCCTCCGTTTTTGATCCCGATTCACTTCTTCGGGAGAATGTATCCATGGGCTTCATGCATCACTGCCGAATTCCCATACTTTCGTATAAGGCTCGCTCCGCACCGCTTCAGGGTCTGTACGTTACCTCACCGAGGTTGAAGCTCGTCCCACCAGCGATTACGTGACCGAACCAACATAGCCGGCCCGCAAAACTCTATAAGGTGAACCCAAGCCTGCAGCCTGTTTGATGGCAGTTTCTAACCAGACTCTGAAGGAGAAAACTATGTTGGCAATGGATTACCGAGGGCCCTATCGCGTGCGTGCCACGCAGAAACCCGAGCCTACGATAGAGCACCCTAACGACGCTATCGTGCGTGTCACTCGTTCGTGCATTTGCGGTTCGGATTTGCATCTCTACCATGGCATGGTGCCGGATACGCGTATCGGCTCGACCTTCGGCCATGAATTCACCGGGGTGGTGGAGCAAGTCGGCCCATCGGTCGAAAAACTCAAGGTGGGCGATCATGTGCTCGTGCCCTTCAATATCTTCTGCGGCACTTGTTTCTATTGCCAACGCGAACTCTACGGCAACTGCCACAACACCAATCCGGAAGCCACTGCCGTCGGTGGCATTTATGGCTACTCGCATACCGCGGGCGGCTACGACGGCGGCCAGGCGGAGTATGTACGCGTGCCGATGGCAGACATTGCTCCCACGGTCATCCCGAAGGAGATGGACCTCGATGATGCGGTGTTGCTGACCGATGTATTCCCCACTGGCTATCAGGCCGCAGAAATGGGGGAAATCGAGGAGGGCGACACCGTCGTCATTTTCGGCGCTGGACCGATCGGCATCATGGCGGCCAAGAGTGCGTGGATACTCGGTGCAGGGCGGGTAATCGTGGTGGACCACCTGGACTACCGGCTGGAATTCGTCAAGAATTTCGCCCAGTGCGAGGTGGTCAATTTCCTCGATGTCAGGGATATGGCCATTCATATCAAGCGCATGACGGACTGGCTCGGGGCCGACGTCTGCATCGATGCCGTGGGCGGCGATGCTTCTGGCAACTTCCTGCAAACGATCACCGGCAAGAAGATGAAGCTGCAGGCGGGCTCGGCTACGGCACTCCACTGGGCGATCAACTCAGTGCGGCTGGGCGGCAATGTCTCCATCGTCGGCGTCTATGGGCCGACTTTCAATGCGGTTCCCATCGGCAATGCCATCAACAAGGGCCTGACGCTGCGCATGAACCAGGCCAGCGTAAAGCGCCACCTGCCTCGACTCATCGAGCACATCCAGGCGGGCCGCATCGAACCCAGGAAAATCATCACTCACCGAATTCCGCTGGAGGAAATCTCCGATGCCTATCACATCTTTTCCAGCAAGCTGGATAACTGCATCAAGACCGTACTTGTGCCGCCGGGCCAGTTTCACTAATTCACCAGGAGAATGAACATGGAAAACCAACAGACTCCCGCACCCAGCAAACACGATGGTCACCCGCACATCCCGGGATGGGGCGCCGACCTCGACCACAAGAACCGCCCGGCTTACCCCAAGGAAAGAACGCCTCCACGGCTGGAAGGCATCCACTGGGACCAGCCTCAGCAACAGCCACAGACCGTGGAGATCCTGCATTCGAACGAGCGCCCTGACATTACCCCGATTTTCGGCACCACTGTGCCGCCATCAGGCTTCAGCGGCATGATTCGACGCGCTGCCTTCAAATACAGCGAAAACGACATGCGACACTGGCTGATGCTGCTGTTCGCCGACCGCGTCAACATGCTGGAAGGCCTGGGCGACGACCTCATGAAGGGCCATGTGCCCAACATTTTCGCGGAAATGGGCATGAAGTCCGAGCTGAAATACAACCGCGCCGGCTTTATTCGCAAGGCCGCTATTGCCACTGCAGTAGCCGGATTGGGCTATTATTGGCTTAAGCACCGCAAAGACTAGTAAACCAAGGGGGGCCATGGCTAGACTGTTTGTTGCACTTGACCTGCCGCAAGCCGTTACCGCCAGACTGATGGCTCATCAGCCTCGGCCCCTTTCAGGCATCCGCCTTATCCCCCCGGACCAGATGCACCTGACCCTGCATTTCATTGGCGAAGCAGAAATCCCTTCCATCGCCGACGCGCTGTCTGCCATCGAATATCCTGCCTTTCGCCTCACCGTTGATGGCACCGGCCAGTTCCGCACATCAGGAGGTCTCGTGCTGTGGGCCGGCGTGGTAGGAGATCCCCAGCTGCTGGGCTTGCACGCAGCGGTGGGGCAGCTACTCGCCGGCATCGGCATGGAGATCGATTCGCGGCCCTACCGGCCGCATATCACACTGGCCCGCTGCAGCCGCCAAGTGACCAGGGAGGCATTGACTCGGGCTGCAAGCCAGGAGCCGCTGCACATCAAGGACATCACCATCGCGCATTTCGCGTTGTATTCCAGCACCCTGGGGCGTGAAGGTCCAAGTTACCGGCAGGAGCGGCGCTATCCACTCGTATAGATATGCTCAACCTAGCCAAACAAAAAGGCCCGGTAAGGGCCTTTTTGTCTTTCATGAGCTCCAGGTCAAGTCTGGCTGCCAAGCTTGGTGCAGGTGTAGATGCCCCATAGGGAGGCCAGCCCCACCAGCACGTACACCAGGCCGGAGATCTGGGTTTCGCCGAAAAGCGCAACGACGAGGTTGAAACCGAACAGTCCGATCAGGCCCCAGTTGATGCCACCGATGATCATCAGCACCAGGGCAACCCAGTCGACTGCATTCAAGGTTCTGGCGGAACTCGGAGATTGCGCGCGCCGGTCAGCGATATGGCGTCGTTCAGTCATGTTAGGGGTTGCAGTAGCCATGTGTTTCTCCTTCCTGTTCGGTGGGTGAAACAGAAATTTTTGGCCTTTGCCCGCACCTCGACTATGCGGCAACGCACGCAACTTTCTATTCATGCGTATCTGCTGGGAAGGTTCCAAGCAACCGATCATCACGTTCACGCATAAGCCAGTATGTGATGCCCAAGGCAATGGTCATCGCGGCCAAGCCTGTTAATTGTCCGGAGGTGAACTCATGCGGGTCAAGAATAATGAGCTTTCTTGCCAAGGCCAATAATGAAATAAGCAGGACCGTCTTGACCT
>DASTRT010000191.1:0-5941 GCA_035761085.1 Methylophilaceae bacterium | reverse complement strand
AGGAGGCATCATGTTGCATGGACGACTTGCCCTGATTATCCTGGGCTTCCTGCCACTTCTGGCCGCCGCCGAAGATCACATTTATCGCTGGGTGGATGACCAGGGGCTGGTGCATTACGGCGATAGCGTGCCGGACAAATACAAGGACCAGGCAATCCGTAAACCTGAGCTCAAGGACGCGCCAGTGATTGATGCAAATGGCACCATCAAGGAGCAGAGGGCTCGGGCGCAAGCCCGCAAGATTATCGAAGGAACCCCTGCGGAAGCCTCCGGCACGGGAGCTCCTCCAGCCAACAATCCAGCCACATCTGCCAATCCAGAGAGCAACGGGAATTTGACCTGTGAGCAGAAGTGGCAACGCTACAATGCCAGTCAGGCCTGCTTTGCACCGTATCGCCTGGTTAATGGCGGCCTTCGCCCTGGCGCCTATGAGCACTGCGAAGCCGTACCCGAGCCGCCTCGCTGCGAGTAGGCTGAAAAGAAAAAGGGGCAACTTGCGTTGCCCCTTCAAAACTTCCAATTTCTGACTGCGCTCAGTGCTTGATCTTGCGTAGCCGATCGATGGCATGCAACTGCGCAATAGCTTCAGCCAACTCGGCTTGAGCACGTGCATAGTCGACGTCGGAAACGTTGTTCGCCATGGCTTCCTCTGCGGCACGCTTGGCCTCGGCAGCTTTGGCTTCATCCAGGTCGTGGCCACGGATGGCAGTGTCAGCCAGCACAGTAACGACACCAGGCTGCACTTCCAGCAAGCCGCCGGAGATGAAGATCAGGGTTTCTTCCGCCTGATCAGGCACCTTGACGCGCAGCGCACCTGCCCGGATGGTCGTAATCAAGGGCGCATGGCGCGGATAAACACCGATTTCGCCCATTCTCGCCGGTGCAGCCACAAACTCGGCCTCACCGGAGAAGATGGATTCTTCGGCACTTACCACGTCCACATGTATCGTTGTTGCCATAGTCTTTTTCCGTTAAGAAGAGCTTAGCTCAGGGTCTTGGCCTTTTCGACCGCTTCTTCAATGCCACCTACCATGTAGAACGCCTGTTCGGGCAGGTGGTCGTATTCGCCATTGACGATAGCCTTGAAGCCCTTGATGGTCTCCTTGAGCGGCACGTACTTGCCTGGGGAACCGGTGAACACTTCGGCGACATGGAAAGGCTGCGACAAGAAGCGCTGGATCTTACGCGCACGAGCCACGGACAGCTTGTCTTCCGGAGACAGTTCGTCCATACCCAGAATCGCGATAATGTCGCGCAATTCCTTGTAGCGCTGCAGCGTTTGCTGCACGGCGCGAGCGACAGAGTAGTGCTCTTCGCCGACGACCTGCGGATCCAGCTGACGCGAAGTGGAGTCCAGCGGGTCGACGGCAGGGTAGATACCCAATGCGGCGATGTCACGGCTCAGAACCACGGTCGAGTCCAAGTGCTGGAAAGTGGTCGCGGGGGACGGGTCAGTCAAGTCGTCGGCTGGAACGTAGACAGCCTGGATGGAGGTAATGGAACCCACCTTGGTCGAAGTAATACGCTCCTGCAGGCGGCCCATTTCGTCGGCCAGCGTCGGCTGGTAACCCACGGCGGAAGGCATACGGCCCAGCAGTGCGGATACTTCGGTACCGGCCAGGGTGTATCGGTAGATGTTGTCGACGAAGAACAGGATGTCACGGCCTTCGTCACGGAACTTCTCGGCCATGGTCAGGCCGGAGAGGGCGACACGCAGACGGTTGCCGGGAGGCTCGTTCATCTGACCGAACACCATCGCCACCTTATCCAGAACGTTGGAGTCCTTCATCTCGTGGTAAAAGTCGTTACCTTCACGGGTACGCTCACCCACGCCAGCGAATACCGACAGACCAGCGTGCTGCTTGGCGATGTTGTTGATGAGCTCCATCATGTTCACCGTCTTGCCCACGCCGGCACCGCCGAACAGGCCGACCTTGCCGCCCTTGGCGAATGGGCATACCAGGTCGATCACCTTGATGCCAGTTTCCAGCAGGTCAACGGAAGGGGAGAGCTCTTCGAAGGTCGGCGCCTTCTGGTGGATGGAGCGCTTTTCGTCAGCCTGGATTTCGCCGGCTTCGTCGATCGGGCGGCCCAGTACGTCCATGATGCGGCCCAGCGTGCCGTGGCCTACGGGCACGGAAATCGGTGCATTGGTGTTCTTCACCTTCATGCCGCGGGAAAGACCGTCGGTGGAGCCCAGGGCAATGGTACGCACCACGCCGTCACCCAGCTGCTGTTGCACTTCCAGCGTCAGGCCGGCTTCTGCGGTGCCACCTTCTTCGTCGAGCAGCAATGCGTCATAAACCTTGGGCATCTGATCGCGCGGGAATTCGACGTCGACCACGGCGCCGATACATTGAACTACTTTACCTTGACTCATCTTGGTTTCCTCAATCAATACTTACTTATAGGTTTAGACGCCCAGCTTAAACAGCAGCCGCGCCGCCCACAATTTCCGAAATTTCCTTGGTGATGGCAGCTTGACGCGCCTTGTTGTACACCAGCTTGAGCTCGTCGATGACGTTCTTGGCGTTGTCCGAGGCCGACTTCATTGCCACCATACGCGCGCTCTGTTCGGAAGCCATGTTCTCGGCGACGGCGTGGTACACCAGCGATTCGATATAGCGCGTCATGAGCTCGTTGACCACACCGACTGGTTCCGGCTCGTAGATATAGTCCCAATAGCCTTCCGGGCTGCCCAGTTGCTCACCGGAAAGCGGCAGCAGCTGTTCGCACACCGGTTCCTGCTTCATGGTATTGATGAAGCGGGTGTAGCAGATGTAGAGCTGGTCGATTTCGCCGGCGATGTAGGCATCCAGCATGACCTTGACCGGTCCGATCAGCTTTTCCATGTGCGGCGTATCGCCCAGGCCAACGATATGGGACCGGACCCGGGCACCCATACGGTTCATGAAACCGAAACCCTTGTTGCCGATGGCGGTCACGGAAACGCCCTTGCCTTCGCTCTCCCAGGTCTTCATCTGGTTCAGCGACAGGCGCAGTACGTTGGTATTGAGACCACCGCACAAGCCCTTGTCGGAAGTCACGACAATGATGCCCACGTTCTTGACCTGCTCGCGCTTGATCAGGAACGGATGCTTGTACTCTGGGCGGGCATAGGAAAAGTGCGCAGCCACGTTACGGATCTTCTCGGCGTAGGGGCGGGCAGCGCGCATCCGGTCCTGCGCCTTGCGCATTTTGGATGCGGCAACCATTTCCATTGCCTTGGTGATCTTGCGCGTGTTTTCCACGCTGCGGATCTTGGTTCTGATTTCTTTACTGCCGGCCATGTCTGTTCACCTAAGTCCGGTTGATCTCTTAATAAGCGTTGGTTGCCTTGAAGTCCTGAATCGCGGCTTCCAAAGCCTTCTGGTCGTCACCGCCCAGGTCCTTGGTTTCCTCGATCTTGTCCATCAGGCTCTTGTACTTGGACTTGAGGAAGGAATGCAGCGCGGATTCGAACGCCAGCACCTTGGCCACTGGCACATCGTCCAGGTAGCCCTGGTTGGCAGCCAGCAGGGATACGGCCATTTCAGAAACGCTCAGCGGCTCATACTGCGGCTGCTTCATGAGTTCGGTAACGAGACGGCCACGTTCCAGCTGCTTGCGGGTCGCTTCGTCCAGGTCGGAGGCGAACTGCGCGAAGGCCGCCAGTTCACGATACTGGGCCAGTGCCAGACGCACACCGCCACCCAGCTTCTTGATGACCTTGGTCTGTGCAGCGCCACCGACACGCGATACCGAAATACCGGCGTTGATGGCGGGACGGATACCGGCGTTGAACAGGTCAGTTTCCAGGAAGATCTGACCATCGGTAATCGAAATCACGTTGGTCGGCACGAAAGCGGAAACGTCGCCGGCGGCGGTTTCAATCACTGGCAGCGCGGTCAGCGAACCGGTCTTGCCCTTTACTTCGCCCTTGGTGAAATTCTCGACATACTCTTCGTTAACGCGAGCGGCACGCTCCAGCAGACGGGAGTGAATGTAGAACACGTCACCGGGGTAAGCTTCACGGCCCGGCGGGCGACGCAGCAACAGGGAGATCTGGCGATAGGCCCAAGCCTGCTTGGTCAGATCGTCATAAACAATCAGCGCATCCTGGCCGCGGTCGCGGAAGTATTCGCCCATGGTGCAGCCGGCGTAGGGAGCCAGGAACTGCAGCGCAGCGGAGTCGGAAGCGGCGGCGGCGACGACGATGGTGTATTCCATGGCGCCATGCTCTTCCAGCTTGCGTACGATGTTGGCAATGGTCGAAGCCTTCTGACCGATTGCAACATAGATACAGGTCATGTTCTGACCCTTCTGGTTGATGATGGCGTCGATGGCGACGGCGGTCTTGCCGGTCTGGCGGTCGCCGATGATCAGCTCGCGCTGACCGCGGCCGATCGGCACCATGGAGTCAATGGCCTTGAGGCCGGTCTGTACCGGCTGCGAAACCGACTTACGGGCGATAACACCAGGTGCAACCTTTTCCACCTTGTCGGTCATCTTGGCGTTGATCGGGCCCTTGCCGTCGATTGGCTGACCCAGCGCGTTGACCACACGGCCAATTACGCTGTACTCGGGGTCCATGCCATTGCTGAAAAAGAAAGAAAGATTGGGCGCAAAATCGTCAATGTTCATGCCGCGGCTGAGATAATACTCCACATAGGTAAATCCATTGGCGAGGGTAAACGCCAGTTGCGTTATAGGATTCGCGCCGGCTTCTGCAATATGATATCCACTGATACTTACGCTGTAAAAATTGCGCACCTTGTTTTCGATAAAATATTCCTGCACATCGCCCATCAGCTTCAGCGCAAATTCGGTGCTGAATATGCAGGTATTCTGCGCCTGGTCTTCTTTCAATATGTCGGCCTGCACCGTGCCGCGCACCTGCGAAAGCGCTTCGGCTTTTATTTTTTCATACACTTCTTTCGGCAACACTTCATCGCCGGAAAGTCCCAATAATTGCAAACCCAATCCATCATTCCCTTCCGGTAAACGTTCGGGCGCCGAAGGATTGTAGTAGGTAGGTTTGGGAAGATGCTCAAATTTCTTATTCGCCAATTTGTTCACTTCGCCCCACAAATTGTTTTCGCTAATATATTTTTCACACTGCTGATCGATGGCGGCATTCATGAAGAAGGCCAGGATAATGGGAGCAGGCCCGTTGATGGTCATGCTCACCGAGGTTTTGGAATCGCAGAGATCGAAACCGCTGTATAATTTCTTGGCGTCATCCACCGTGGCGATGCTTACCCCGCTATTGCCCACCTTGCCATATATGTCGGGGCGATGGCCGGGATCTTCGCCGTACAGCGTTACGCTGTCGAAGGCGGTGGACAAGCGTATGGCAGGCTGATCGAGCGATACATAGTGAAAGCGTTTGTTGGTGCGCTCGGGGCCGCCTTCGCCGGCAAACATGCGCGTGGGGTCTTCGCCTTCGCGCTTTAGCGGAAATACGCCGGCGGTATAGGGAAATTCGCCGGGCACGTTTTCCTGCAATTGCCATTTTAATATATCGCCCCAGTCTTTGTATTTTGGCAACACCACTCTTGGTATGCGCGTGCCACTCAGCGAGCGGGTGGTGATGGGTTGACGAATCTTTTTTTCGCGCACCTTGTACTCAAAAAAATCAGCACTGTATTGTTGTTGCCGCTTCGGCCAATCATCCAGCAATTTTTTACAGTAGGGATGCAACTTCGCTTCCAAAGAATTTTTCAACTTACTTAACTCCTCAGAAGCAGCGCCCAATGCTTCGATGGCGCCGTTTACCTGGTATAATTGCGTTGCAATGGCAGCCTGCTCTTTCACCCAATTATCATAATTGCGGTTGTTCTCGGAAATTTCAGAAAGATAACGAACGCGCTTGGGCGGTATGATCAGGCTCCGGCTGGTGGTATCTTTTGTATGCGCGTGCAGGGTTACATCGCCAAAATGAACGCCCGTTTTTTTCTCT